>JBARCC010000416.1:0-3525 GCA_049793635.1 Maribacter sp.
ACCAAGCTGTCTATTGAAGAAAAAGTCTTGCAGAATTGAGGTTGTGTGTGTTCGTCGATATATTGGGTCTGCCTGCCCAGAATCCACAAATTCGGGTTGTGGTAATGCTCTACCAATTTCTCAAAATCTTCCAAGTACTTATTTACATTTTCCTTGTGCGGATAAACGGTAAAATAGGTAACGAAGTGAATGTCGTCAAAATATTTCATCACGTCCTCCAGATTTTCCATTGGAATCGTAGTCCCTAGGTAAATACACTTATACCCTTTTAATAAAATTTCGTAGATGAGGTATAGGAGACCTATTTCATTGATTTCATTCTCGGGCAGATAGGCCACGAAGATTTTATCTTTCTTGGTAGGATTTAAATGCTGCAATTTCTCGGTATTGAGCAGTATTTTTTGTTTGATCAAACTGGTCATGAAATGTTCGTGAGCAGGACTGATGGTATCGGTTTGCCATAAGAGCCCCAGCTCGTTCAACAAGGGTACGAACGTTTCCTTGAAAATTTCACGGAACGAATGATCCCCTAATAACGCATTGTAGGTATTGAAGAACATCGTTTGGTCAAAATTGACCATGGCCAGTTTAAAAGCATTTATCGCCTGACTCTTGTGACTGTTTTTCGAAACAATTTCACGAACCACATAGGGAATATCGGAATCTGGAATTTTCGCAATTTTAGAAATTTTATGACCATTGTTGTACAACAACGTCACGTTGAGCAATTTTTGAAGACTAGACAGGCTGTAGGTTCTTATGTTGGTATCCGTTCTTTCCGGAGAAAGGAGATTGTATCGTTTCTCCCAAATGCGAATGGTATGCGCCTTAATTCCAGAAAGATTTTCTAAATCCCTAATACTGAATTGCTTCTTTACATTGTTCATGTTTTTCTAAAAAGGGTTAAACAAATTTACGATTTATTGCTGTAGATCGTACCTGCCAGCCGTTAAATTTATCAAAATAAAAAAGGTTAGACCTAAAAATCTAACCTTTCTGTGCCCACGACTAGATTCGAACTAGCACGTCCTTGCGAACACTACCCCCTCAAGGTAGCATGTCTACCAATTTCACCACGTGGGCAATTGGTTGCTCATAAGTCGGCAAATATATGAACCTAATGCACAATGTGAAATATATTGAGCATAATAAATTACTGAAAAGCGCTACTTCGGTTTTCAAAACTCTTTTCGGTAGCGAGATGGGCTTACTCCTTTTATCTTTTTGAACTTTTTATTAAAGTTTGAAATGGAAGAAAAACCTGAACTATCGGCTACGGTGGTGACTTCCATTTCTTTTTTTGACTTCAGCAATTGACATGCATGCTCTATTCTGAGTTCAATTAAAAATTGAAAAAAAGTCTTGTTCGTTCGTTGTTTAAAGAAACGGCAAAAGGCGTTGGGCGTCATGAAGGCCATATCTGAAATTTCCTTCAGTACGATAGGAGTATGAAAATTTTTGAGCACGAAATCAAAAATGACCTGTAAGCGCTCCCCCTCGTTTAAGGTCAATGTTTTTGGATAGACGAATTTGGTCAAAGAATTCATTTCTACGCAGCTTAACCGTTCCAGTAATCTTAAAAAGGAGATAAAAAGGGGTAATTTTTCTTGGCCGACTAATTGCACGATAGCTTTTCCTATCCTTTTCTCATCCGTATTTACTTTAAAACCCGTGCTTGATTTTTTAAAAAAGGGATGAAGGTCTAAAAAATAGGGCATATTGAAAAAACAGTCTCCAAAGGAGGTTTCCGTAAAGAAAATGGTAACCCTGTGCGCATCCTTTTCGGCCCTAACATTTTGAAAAACATGGGGTAAGTTGCTTCCGATTACATACGTTTCTCCTTTCGAAAATGGATGGACGCTATCGCCGACCACCAGTTTACCACTACCATTAAGGATATGGCTGATCTGGATTTCTTCATGTTGATGAAGGCGATTGTAAAAAATGGGTTCTCTGTCGACTTGTACGATAATGGCTTCGTTGAACGGTTTAGGGATGGTAAAGGGATGGATTTTCATATACCTCTAAATTATTCCTTTTCTTGAATTCGATAAGGCTTATTGGGTAAAATAATACCGGTTATGGTTAATTTTAACGTAATGACTACAGTATTCAGCCCTTATTTTTGAGCATCACTTAAAATCAATCGAATGAGTACGATATGGAAAGGGGTAATGCCTGCGGTTACTACAAAATTCAAGAATGATGATACCTTAGACTTAATGATGTTCTCTGTAAACATCATGGCCCAATTGGAAGCAGGGGTCAGCGGAATCATCTTAGGAGGAACCTTGGGAGAGGCCAGTACGCTTACCTATGATGAAAAGAAAGTACTGATCAAAGAAACCGTTACATTGGTAAAAGGTGCGGTCCCGGTGATCATTAATATTGCCGAGCAAACGACCAAGGGAGCCATACACGCGGCACAAGTAGCGGAGGAATGCGGGGCAAAAGGGTTGATGATGTTACCTCCAATGCGGTATAAGGCCAACGACCATGAAACGGTAACCTATTTCAAGGAAACCGCAAAAAGTACAAGCTTACCCATCATGATTTATAATAATCCAATAGATTACGGGATCATGGTCACTTTGAATATGTTCGATGCCTTGATGTCTTGTGAGAATATACAAGCTGTAAAAGAGTCTACAAGGGATATTTCGAACATCACCCGAATAAAATCAAGGTTCGGGAATCGCTTGCAGGTTTTGACGGGGGTGGATACCTTAGGTTTAGAAAGTATATTAATGGGCGCCGATGGATGGGTGGCCGGTTTGGTATGTGCATTTCCCGCAGAGACCTGTGCGGTGTACGAATTGGCAAAGGCCGGTAGAATCCAAGAGGCCCTGGATATTTATCGGTGGTTTTTACCGCTATTGGAATTGGATATTAGTCCGCAGTTGGTACAGAACATTAAAATGGCTGAAGTGGCAACGGGCATTGGTACCGAAAATGTACGGGCGCCGAGATTACCGTTGAGGGGTGCCGAACGGGAGCGCGTGGCGAAAGTGATACAGGAAGGTATGGCGACAAGACCCGAATTACCTGTCTACAAAGGAATCAACGATTAGCAACAGTATAGCTTCCTTTAAAAGAAATGGCTATGGAGGGGTAAAGAGTTCGATACGGACTTATATTTAGTATCGATGCTTTCTTTACATTTGAAGCACAACAGAAAAACAGCACATGATTACTGGAACAAATACGATAGGAAGCAAGTCATCTCAGCAAGGTAAAACTACCTATAAGACCTTCGATCCCAAAGAAAATAGGGAAACAGAATGGACATTTTACGAAGCCACCAATGATGAAATCGATGAAGCTGTTGCACTCGCCACCGAGGCCTTCAACGTATTTAGAGAGTGTACAGGGGAACAAAAGGGCAATTTTTTAAATGCAATTGCAGATGAAATTGAAGACTTGGGCGATGTATTGATCGAGACCTATTGTAAGGAATCGGCCCTGCCCGAAGGAAGGGCGCGCGGTGAGCGTGGCCGTACCATGGGGCAGTTAAAGGCATTTGCG
>JBARCC010000417.1:0-3008 GCA_049793635.1 Maribacter sp.
GCATTGATGTATCTAAAAATACCAAAGTCACCCAATTGTTGGTAGAGAGAAATGATTTGACGTCCATAGATATATCGAACCTATCCGTGCTTACAGATTTTAAGGCGCATTCCAATGAACTGACAAAGGCAAATCTTGCTAACGGCAACAATGTCAACATGACGCGGATGGAAATTCAGAACAACTTTAACTTGCAATGTATTAAAGTTGATGCTACACCGGTACCGGTAGATGGATGGTCAACAGAGGACAAATCGTTGTATAATACAAATTGTGATCAATAAGTGATATGAAGATAAAGATTTCCACCAAGGTTGTTAGAAAGATTTTTGTCGCGGTTTTAGGCTTAACAGCTGTTATCTGTAATGCGCAGCTAGATATAAGCGCAAACTATGATGGGCATTATACGGCACTTTTTGAGGAAGGAGGACCAACTGGTCCCACGACAGATAAAGTCATACAGTTGGTGGAGAACAATAACATGCAAATGTTGGCCGTGGCGGCATGCGACAAATGCTTCCCGGCGCTCTATACGTACAGACCCGACTTAAGTGAAAAATTTGGTAAAGCCGTTTTCCAAAACAGTTTGGGTCTTTACGTTCTAGCTTACGAAAGTTCTGGTTTTATAGTCGCAATGCCTTCCTTAAATATGGACGAGGAATTTTCATACGTCAACCTCTATGATAAGAATATGGTAAAAGTTAAGACTATGACAAAGGAAAAGATAGAGGCATATGTGCTACCATTATTGGATCTTCTTTAACTAAATGGAACGAACATAATTATTTTTTTAAGAGGGATTGGGTAGGTTCGGTCTTATAATAACCCAAATCCATTATCGATAATTTTGACTATGTCTATGCTGCGTCAATAGATATTTTTTTATAATGGAAGAGGTTAAATGACATATTAGATGCAATGAAATTCCAGGGTAATTTTCATTGCTGGTAATGAAAAATTAAAACAATTGGTAGACTTTGGTGTAAGCTTCCCCTAACTAGAACTGCTTAGTTTTCTAAAACTTCATTAAAGTTATTGTTTTTAATTCTTCCGGGGCTAGCCCCGGAAGAATTAAGTTCTGCATATTTTACAGGTGGTATTCTGCCCAGTGAGTCATGGGGTCTGTGATGATTGTAATCCTTCATCCAAATATTGGTCTGTTCCCTTACTTGGTCGATATCCTCGAATATGTATTTGTCAAGGACCCCTCGCCGATAACTACCATTGAACCTTTCCACAAAAGCGTTCTGGGTCGGTTTTCCCGGTTGGATATATTTAAATTCTATATCGTGCATCTGGCTCCAATCGTTCGTTAAACGAGCTATGAACTCTGGGCCATTGTCCATCCGTATCTTCTTCGGTTTTCCTTTTTTGTTGATAAGGTGGTTCAGTACCCAAACGATACGGTTGCTGGTCAGGGAAAAATCCACTTCTATATAAAGTGCCTCCCGATTAAAATCATCGATTACATTGAACGACCTGAAGCGTCTCTTGTTTTCCAGCACATCTGTTACAAAATCCATACTCCAAGTGTGGTTGAGTTCGACGGGGACCTCCAAGTGCTCTTTGACCCTTGTCGGCAGGCGTTTCTTTGCTTTTCTTCTCAAAGGTAGTCCAAGGGCCTTGTACACACGGTGGACCCGTTTATGGTTCCATGGCTTCCCTTCATTGCGCAAACGATCATAGGCCTTCCAAAAACCTTCCTCCGAGTGTTCCCTTGCTTTTTGTTGCAACGCTTTTTCTATCTCGGTATCGTCCTTCGGTAAAGGTTTATAGTAATAGACGCTCTTACTCATATTGAGAACACGGCACGCCCTGCTGATACCGTAATGAATAAGTTCTTTCGCAATACTGCGCTTACGGCAAGGCTTTAGAGCTTTTTTTCAATGATCTCTTTGGCCATTTCATGGTCTAATGCCAAGGTCGCATACATCTGCTTGAGCTTGCGATTCTCCTCTTCGAGTTCCTTAAGGCGCTTCAACTCTTTGGAATTCATGCCGGCATAACGCGAACGCCACTTATAAAAACTGGCCGAACTAACGCCGTGCTCACGGCTGATCTGCTCAACGCTTTTACCGTTGTCGAACTCCTTAAGGATCTTTGCGATCTGTGTGGGTGAAAATTTGCTCTTCCTCATAATACTATTTAAAATTAAAGATTATTATTCTACTTTTAAACAGTTCGGTTTCAGGGGAAGCTTACAGAAGACAATGATAAGGTTGAGAACGTGGAACGCACGCCTTTGGTAAAAAATGATGCTATTTTAGGGTATTGGGTAGGTTATTTCAAAGAGGACAACCAAGGAGTCTATAGCGAAAAGGGGATAGCGGCCGACGAAGGGTTTTATTGGAATAGGGATAATAAAATCAATATTTCCATCGATGAGAGTACCGACAGCTTGGTAACGGGCCATAGCGTTGTTGCAGGCAATCATCGACCTTTCAGTGGCGTGGTGCATAATGGCGTGTTCGTTGTCAAGGAACCTGGGGATGATCGGTATGATGGTGTGTTCACATTTGAAATAGTGGACAATGCATTGATCGGAAAATGGTCGGCCTACAAGGATATCGATATAAGGCATAGAACCTATACCCTTGAAAAAAAGACCTTTGTCTACAATGCCGATACCATGCTTCACGAATCCCAAAAATATATTGATTGGGGTACATTTACGGAACAGGAGGAAAATTTTGAAATAGAGGAAGATGAATATGAGGTCTGGGTCCGTCGGGAATTTGCCTCTGCGACCGATTTGATTTATACAATCAATGCTTCAAATACCGTTTTGAAAAAGAAAGATGTCGAGAATTTAAAAAAAGGGGATATTACCATTATTAGAAATACGATTTATGCCAGACACGGGTATTCCTTTAAAAACAGGCCCCTTCGTGTATTTTTCGATGCACAACGTTGGTATATCCCCGTTCACACCGATATAAAAGCTGACTTTACCGAAATCGAAAAAGGGAATATCCAGCTCCTGCTACGCTATGAAAAGAATGCAGCGG
>JBARCC010000418.1:0-3169 GCA_049793635.1 Maribacter sp.
TCACTGAATAGCATCGTCGCCAACTATTACAAGTTAAACCTTAAGATATTTCAAGCAAACTCTACGAAAGAAGATATCGATGCTGCGTTCGCACTTTTTACCGAAGACTTTACCTATGTACATCCCAAGTATGGCGGTACCTACAGCCGGAAAGATCTATACGATGGCTACCTACGGAATCAAAAAAATGGCGGTTATGACGGAAAGGTATCCGACATTAAAATAGAAAACCAGATTACGGGATTGAATGCCGTTGTAGTGCAAAAACATTTTATCGAGAAAAAGAAAGGGACCCTCGCAGAAGGAGCATCGGAGATGACCCTTTTTGAATTTAGGGAAGGGAAAATATCCAAAATTTTCGAGTATTGGTAAACTTAATCCTCAATTTTAACCAAAAGCAAATGAACTCCAATCAATTAATAATGTGGGTCGCCTGTTTGATAACATTTTCATCAAGCGCACAAATAACTCCCGTCGATGAAGAAAAATTTATCACCATCGGCGGCATAGAACAATGGATAACCATCCACGGCAACGACAGCTCAAGACCTGTGCTACTCTTTCTTCACGGTGGCCCGGGCAGTACAATGAGCCCATATGATGATGCCATTTACGGCGATTGGAAAAAAGATTTTATTTTGGTACAATGGGATCAACGCGGTGCAGGACGAACCTTTGGTAAAAATATTCCGGCCGATTACGACGAAGATTACTGGATAGAGAACCCTTTGACCTTAGCACAGATGACCGATGACGGTATCGCATTATCCGAATATCTTACCGAACATCTTGGGAAGCAGAAAATCATACTTTTAGGAACGTCTTGGGGCTCTATCTTGGGCACAAAAATGGCCTTGAAGCGTCCTGACCTTTTCCATGCCTATGTGGGGCATGCGCAAATGGTGAGTCCGGCTAAAGACCTAATAACAGCCTATCATAAAACCCATGAAATTGCCAAGAAACAAAAGGACCAGAAATCGATAGCAAGACTTGATTCCATTGGTGCTCCCCCGTACGCTAATGCCCAGCATGCAGGAAAGTTTTTCCGAATTATGAAACAATACGAGCGGGAGCACTCGACACCGGCGCCCGATACCTGGTGGAAACTAAGACCGTCATATACCAATACAATAGATATCGGGCATCGATACGATGGCGATGATTATTCTTTTGTACATTTTGTAGGTCACCAAAAAATGGGGATAAGCGCTATGAACACTACGGTCGACTTCCTTAAAGATGGTTTGAAGTTCGAAATACCGGTATATTTAATTCAAGGTGAACAGGATATTCTGACGCCACCAGAAATTACCAAAGCTTATTTTGATACGTTAAAAGCTCCAAAAAAGGAATATTTTTTGCTAAAAGATGCGGCTCATGGGCATAATCAAGCAGTGGTTGACACGCAATACAACATAGTGAAACACTATAGTATACCCTTACTTCAGAAATAAGAAAACTTATTTGAAAACCAAATACGATTGCTGATGAAAACAATCAACCGGCTGCTGATCAATATCTGCTCTGCAAACCTAGCTGCAAGCAAAAACTTCTACATCAAACTATTCGACTTTACCGTAGACTATGACAGCGATTGGTTCGTACATTTAATCTCAAAGGGCAAAGGACTAGAACTGGGTATCATCGACCGCACCCATGCGCTGGTCCCAACTGCCTACCAAAACGCACCTAATGGATGCTACATCACTTTCGTCGTTGACAATGCGGACATACTCTTCGAAACCGCCAAAACCGAAAGTTTCGAAATAATTGAAAAGCCCACAGATACGTTTTACGGGCAACGCAGGCTATTGATAAAGGACCCCGACGGAACTTTGGTAGATATTTCGTCGCCAACTCCGAACTCGTGACATTGATGCTGGTCTTGGCCAAAAACCAAGAGAAAATAACCCGTTATGCATTTTTCGACAAATCATAAGGGAATGTCAGTTCGAATGCCCGATTTTACAACTATTTTATTGTAAAATTGAGTGTACTTCGGCTATGCTCAGCAGCTCTATCGGGAACCCTTCGGCAGCGCTCAGGACAGTGCCTATGGAACACGAAAGGTTCCCGAACCTATTTTCCCTTCTGAAAAGGTCGTGAAAATCACTCCAAGATATCTACCATCCTTGTAATAAAATCAAAGTACACAATAGGTTAGAAAATACTTTTCTAAGTCCATGCATAGCTAAGAATTGAAAATACCGCTTGAATCTCCCAAACAATGCTTTATTGTAGTTTCTTTTGCCAATCATAGGGCTGTAGGAGCCTATAGGTAAAGTCTACTTTTAAATGATATCTTTACCGTATAACCCCGTAGGATGAAATTAAAATATGCCCTGAGAGCTTTTGGTATTAGTGCAATGCTTCTAACTATATTTCCGTTCATACCGGTCGACCATTGGACCATACGCATATTTGATTTTCCACATCTGCAACTTACCTTGCTTACGCTTGTCGCACTTCTTACTTACTTTTTAACCTTCAATTACAAGAGCACTGTTGATTATATTTACATTATAGTGCTCGCCGCTTGTTTTACTTTCCAAAGCGTAAAAATTTATCCTTATACCGCCCTTGCCTCTTTTGAGGTTCATAATGCGGCCAACAATTCAAAAACGGCGCTACGCCTTTATACGGCAAATGTTCTTCAAGACAATGATGACGCTGGCAAACTCATATTGGACCTAGAAAATCGCGATGCTGACATCGTACTTTTTACGGAAACGAACGAAAAGTGGCGACAAATGCTAATGGGCACAATGAATGAAAATTATACTTACAAAGTTGAAATCCCATTAGAAAATACCTACGGAATGCTGTTATATTCAAAACATCCACTTTATGAAACCAAAATACAATACTTGATCTAAGACACTATTCCATCCATTACCGCTAAAATGTTGCTGCCCTCAAAAGACACCTTACTTTTACTTGCGATACATCCAGCCCCACCAACCCCGCAGCACAACCCGTCGTCGGTAGATAGGGATGCAGAGATGATGAAGGTTGCCCATATTATTAGATTATCCAATTTGCCTGCTGTGGTTATGGGAGATTTCAATGATGTAGCTTGGTCCGAGACCACCTCACTTTTTCAAAAAGCCAGTGGATTGTTGGATCTCAGAAAAGGCAGGGGATTTTTTAGTACCTATAATGCGAATAA
>JBARCC010000419.1:0-4988 GCA_049793635.1 Maribacter sp.
TTGCCACCCTTTGCGTAGTATCGCTCCATTTTTGCAGAATGGAAACCAACGAACTTTCCACATCAAAGAAGCTTACGGTATCTACCTCGTTCTCTACTGCTTCTATGACTTCAAACGGGTCATCGACATCAATGGTTTCTAGGCCTTTATCTATAAACGTAACCCAATAGTGCTTTGAGGATACATTCGTCACTACTCCTTTACCCAACGTACTGTGATCTATTCTTGAACCAATACCTAATATTGCCATACGTTACTATTCATTTTTTGGGCTAATTTAAGGTCCGTTTTGACCATTTGCAATACAATTTCTTTTTTTTAAACTGAAAAATTTTACGTTCCTTCTCTTGCAATGTTCCTGAGTTCACTTACTTTTAAGCCTATAGATAACGCACCGATAATTTCTAAAATAGCAGGTTTTATGCACAAACTACCCATACTCCTTTTGATAGGTACCTTCTTCATCTCTTGCGGCGAAAAGAAAGAGAAGAAGGTTGAAACACCACCGGCACTGTTGAAAGTACTTATTCTCGATGGTCAGAACAACCATTATGTATGGCCAAAAACCACCATGATGATGAAAGATTACCTGGAACAAACAGGGCTCTTTACGGTAGATATTCACCGTATGGATTCCGTTTGGCTCGGTAGAAAATATAATGAGGCAAGACCAGAACCGTATACCTCTTTTATTGAAAACTATCCCTTGGGGGATGCGGCCCATGGTATATCGAGCGAACCTATCAAAACATCGGAATTCACTTTTGATTTTTCTCCTTATGCTATTGTTCTATCCAATTTAGGGGAAAATACCCCTTTATGGCCTGAAAAGACAAGAACCAATTTTGAAAACTATATGGCGAATGGCGGAGGATTGGTCGTTGTGCATGCGGCGAACAATGCTTGGGGAGAATGGGACGAATACAATAAAATGATCGGTTTGGGTGCTTGGGGAGGCCGCGATGAACAAACTGGGCCTTATGTATATTATAACGATGCCGGGGAAATGGTAAAGGATACCAGCCAAGGGGTATGCGGTTCGCACGGGCCCGAATATGAATTTCAATTAACAACTCGAGCTCCTGAACATCCTATCATGAAAGGAATACCTGCCCAATGGTTGCACACCCAAGATGAATTATATGAACGTATGCGAGGTCCGTTTGAAAATGCAACCATATTGGCGACCGCTTTTGCGGATGTCGAAAAGAACGCACCCCCTTGGGACCCATCCGTCAAAGGACTCGGGCAACACGTAGCGCAATTGATGGCCATTGAGTATGGTAAGGGTCGCGTTTTTCATACCACCTTGGGGCATTTTGATTATTCCATGGAAGATGTCGGGTTCATTACCACCCTTCAAAGAGGTGCCGAATGGGCCGCTACAGGTGCAGTAACGCAACCCATTCCCGAGGATTTTCCCAAGGAACATGAAACCCAATCCAGAAAATGGAAAAAATAAGGCTGTAATAAACCGCCTAAAGGCAAAGCCATAGAGGTATCAGGATTAAGACGGCTATGCTTCAAAAACCGAGACCTGAAGGCAGGACCCACATCTTTTTTGTCTTGGACTTTACTTCTTGACGCTTCGTACATTAATGACGTGACCTTTACATCCAATGTAGAGCCTCTGGGAATTCTAAAGATTAAACGTATCCGATGGTCACCTACTTTTGATCACGTAATTCCACACGTTCGTTTTTAAGAGCCTATTTAGGATTTTGTGACTAGCATTTTTGTTGGTCATTTTTTTTGAGCTTTTATAAAATATGTTCTAGCATAGTCTTAGCCACAGTATAAAATTTGAACGAACCTGCTCGCCGGCGAGTAGGGAAGGTCAGAAAGAGGGGCATAAAAAATAATCGATAAAAAACTAAACAAGATCTAAGGGTTCGGTGATTGACCGCTAGGTGAGCTAATAAGCAATCCTTGTTTATGAATTGAAAAAATCACAGACCCTTCAAGGAGATTTCATCTCTTTCCACTTCAAAGAAATGGAGACTACTTTTCCCGAAATTATGCCGGACACGCGTATCGGCCCATTTTAATAAAAGAGAATATTACTCGAGACTCGAGACTATATGCTCCGAAGCATGCGTTGAAATCAACGCATCAAGTTCTTTTAAATGTCAAGTGGGCATGCCCCATAATACATCAGTCTATGCTCCCTACAAAAAACTTATAATTCCCTACCGCCGATAACGATGGCTTGTTAACGAGTCGTGGGGGCGACTCTACAAGAGACAAGTCTTTTCTTTTAGACCTGATTTCTCGTCAAAACTACTTACTTTTAGGGCGTTTAAATGCAAAGTAATTATGTCTACGGCTAAGAAAGAGTACAAAAGGGTCACGGTAAAGTCATTGGTGGATATGAAAAGGAATGGCGAAAAAATCTCCATGCTCACTTCATATGATTATTCCATGGCGAAGATCGTCGATGCCGCAAATGTCGATGTTATTCTGGTGGGGGACTCGGCCAGTAACGTCATGGCGGGCCATGAGACCACGCTACCCATCACTCTGGACCAAATGATATACCACGCCTCGTCGGTCATCAGAGCCGTAGAACGCGCTTTGGTCGTAGTGGACCTGCCTTTCGGTAGTTACCAAAGCGACCCAAAGGAAGCCCTACGTTCGTCGATTCGCATCATGAAAGAAAGCGGGGCCCACGCCGTAAAACTTGAAGGGGGTGCGGAAATAAAGGAATCCGTCAAACGTATACTAGCTGCGGGTATCCCAGTAATGGGTCATTTAGGCCTTACGCCCCAATCCATTTATAAATTTGGAACTTATACCGTAAGGGCAAAGGAAGATGAGGAAGCGGGGCAATTGATGGAGGATGCCAAAATGTTGGAGAAACTGGGCTGCTTTGGGCTTGTGTTGGAAAAAATACCTGCTGATTTGACCAAAAGGGTATCGGAAAGCCTAACCATTCCCACCATTGGTATTGGCGGGGGTAAATACGCAGACGGACAGGTATTGGTCGTGCACGATTTGCTGGGAATGACACACGAGTTCAACCCGCGCTTCTTGCGGAGGTACATGAACCTGTATGAAGAAATGGGCAAAGCGATTTCCAATTATGTTAGCGATGTTAAAAGTCAGGATTTTCCCAATGATGACGAGCAATATTAGGTACTCAGAACGCAAACTGCACCAACCGATAACGCGTCCATCTATAAACTTCCGATTTTAGTTCTTGTTTTGTCGAATGTTGACATAATCAAATTTCAAGAAGCTAGGGGATGTAAAATAAAAACGAGCGCATTGGTCCCGTCTCGAAAATCAACGTGAGTATGAGCTGGGAATGCAAATGGACTTTTTATCCTTATAGATTAAGGGTAAGTATTTAAGCCGAATAACATAATTTACTTTTTAGAATTGTCAAAAAAACAACATTCTACGCTTGAAAATCTGCAAGTCCTTTTTGAGGACAATCACTTGATCATTATCAATAAACGTCCTGGAGATATCGTTCAGGGGGACAAAACAGGAGATGTGCCACTGAGTGAAACCGTAAAGGCGTTCATAAAAAAAAAGTATGATAAACCGGGCAACGTGTACTTGGGCGTCGTACATCGCCTAGATAGGCCTACTTCCGGCATCGTAGTATTTGCCAAAACCTCAAAAGCCCTGCCAAGACTCAATAAAATGTTTGCGGACAAGGAAGCGAAAAAGACCTACTGGGCAGTGGTCAAAAATAGGCCTGAAGAACCTGAGAAAAAATTAACGCACTGGTTAAAGCGAAATACAAAACAAAACAAATCCTACGCCCATTCCAAGGAAGTCAATGCTAGTAAAAAAGCAATACTGAGTTATCGAATGATACAACATCTTGAAAATTACTATGTGTTGGAAATTGATTTAGAAACGGGTAGACATCATCAAATACGTTCTCAACTTGCTGCTATTAAATGCCCTATAAAAGGTGATTTAAAGTATGGATTCAATAGAAGTAATGAAGATGGAAGTATTCATTTGCATGCACGAAAACTCAGCTTTTTGCATCCTGTAAAAAAAGAACGGATAGAAATCACCGCCCCTCCTCCCGACGACCCTATTTGGAACGCATGTGTCTAGTATCGTGGTCAAGCATTACTTTATGGTAACCATTACCCTTCACAAACCCATCTATTGTCAAGCCCATTTAATACATACTAACTGGATTGTCGATTTTCCGTACTTTTAATCTACAAAAACCAATAAGCCATGACGCGTACATTAATTCTCCTTTGCGCCTTACTATGTTGCAGCGCATGCGGCAGCTATAATTCTATAGACCGCTTTTATGAGGCACATAAAAATGATAATCAGGTGACCGCAATCAGGGTTCCGCAGTTCATGCTAACGATGATAAGCGAAATAGCCCCTGAAATGCAAACGTTAATTGGCAATACAAAAGACTTAAGGTACATGCAGTTTCCCAGTACAACCCCTAGTAAAACGCAATTCCTTAACCAACAAATGAACGTGATTACTGGTAATTCGTATATAGAAGTATTTCGAAAAAACGATGCCTTGAAGCGAAACGTGGTTTCTATTCGTGAGAAAAGGAATACCGTAAAGGAAATCCTCATTTACAACAACAACAATCTCAATGGCTCTTTTCTATATTTCAACGGGGCTTTCGACCCGGTAAAAGTTAGGGAATTGGCGAAAAATGAGCAGTTCAGCAAGTTTGGTGAACATATCATCAATCAATTGAACGGTAGTTCCTCTGGTACGAAACCTGCCAATTCAAATTAGCGTAAGCAACTTGCTTACGTTCAAGACTTTCTTATCCCGGTCATGTCTGACATCCTGAGAAAATGAAACTAAACCAATCGAAGCTGCAACACTATTGATTTCGGGTTTTCATTGAATGTAGACGTAATGGCGATTAGACTTTTCCACCATAGAAACTCCAAAAAAAAATACCGGAACCATGCGTAATATTTCTAAATTCCAGCATGTAAATTTTTGAAGTAAAGCTTTACTTTTTTTGATAT
>JBARCC010000420.1:0-2534 GCA_049793635.1 Maribacter sp.
TTTCCGCTTTCTATTTTCTTAGGAACAATTATGAAACGGAAGATTTTACGAAAGGCAAAGCGGTGACTTTGAAAATGCTGTACGATGACGACGGCGTATTCAATTTCAAACTCAAATATTTGGGAAAAGAGGTCTTGAACACCAAGTATGGTAAGGTAGAGTGCTTAAAATTTAGGCCCTATGTACAATCGGGCCGGGTTTTCAAGGAACAGGAGAGTCTATCGTTATGGGTATCAAACGATGACAACAAAATACCGATTCGAATAAAGGCCGACCTGGCGGTAGGATCCATAAAGGCCGATTTGGATGGTTACAATGGTCTAAAGCACCAGTTTAAAATAATAATGGATTAAGCTTCAATGGACGAAAAAGAGCAGATCGAATCCCAAATTCTCAAACTTGAAGAAAAGTATAAGAATTCAGGTCAAGACCTTGGCTCTTATTTAGACGGCTTACTCTACCAAAGATACCTCACGTATTGGGATTATATTCATTTAGATACCTTGTTGAGCTTACAAGTGCCCAAGACGCATTTTCCCGATGAGGAAATCTTCATCATGTATCACCAGATTACAGAACTCTATTTTAAACTGATCTTGCACGAGCAGAAACAAATCGTGGACGATAAATCGGATTCGCTTGATTTTTTTGTGGAAAAACTACGGCGCATCAATAGTTATTATACCGCTTTGATTTCTTCTTTCGGCATTATGATCAAGGGTATGGAACGGGAGCAGTTCTTACAGTACCGTACGGCGCTATTGCCGGCCAGTGGCTTTCAATCCGCACAATTCAGGATGATAGAGATCTATGCAACCCCCCTGGAAAACTTGGTGCATGTTTCTGAGCGGGACGATTATTCATCTGATGAAAGGATTGAAGACCTGTATGAGCACATCTATTGGAAAAAGGGTGCGACCGATATCCATACCGGGGAAAAAACACTTACCTTAAAACAGTTTGAATATAGGTATACCCCGAGGTTGATACGTATTGCCAAGCAAATTAAAGGTTCCACGATCTATCATAAATATGTAAGTTTGCCAAAAAAGCAAAAACAGGATGCCCGCTTGATCAAAGCATTGAAAACCATGGATGTAAACGCGAACATAAATTGGCAATTGATGCATATGGGTTCTGCACACCGGTATTTAAAAAAAGAATCGGGCGAGGTAGCCTCTACGGGCGGCACGAATTGGAAGGAATATTTACCGCCAAGTTTTCAAAAAATAGTATTTTTTCCAGATTTATATACCAAAGAAGAATTAAACGATTGGGGGAAACAGTGGGTCGAGCATTTGTTGAATCCAAATAAAAATAGATTAAATAAACATGTATAACTATTGGGGCGTAGTATTACTCATGACCGTATTTCTGTCGTGTGGAGATGCTGAAAAACAGCAAAAGGAAATTGTTGAGGAAATGAACATTCCTAAAAAACCTAAGGTAAACCTACAGTTCGGTTTTAATTTAGAGGACTTTAATGTACTCTTGGATACCGTAAAGAATGGCGATAGTTTTGGGGAGCTTATGCTACGCAACAAAGTGGACTATCCTAAGATTGCGACCATTTCAGAACAGTTTAAAGATACCTTCGATGTGCGTAAAATTCGCGTGGGCAAACCCTATGTGATTTTAAAATCGAAGGATACCCTCGATAGAGCCCAAATTTTCATCTATGAAAACGACCCTATCAACTATACAGTGGTCGACCTTAGGGATACCGTTCAAGTGTATACCAATAAAAAGAAGGTAAAGTATGTTACAAGAGAAGTGTCGGGTATCATCGAGACCAGTCTTTCAGATGCCATCGTGAACCAAGGGATTGACTATAATGTTACACACAGACTGGCGAACGTATATGCGTGGACCATCGATTTTTCACGTTTGCAGAAAAACGATAAGTTTAAGGTAATTTATAAGGAGAAATATATCAATGACACCATTTATGCGGGAGCCGAGCCGATAGAGGCGGCGTATTTTGAGCATAACGGAAAGCCTATTTATTCGTTTGCCTACGAAAGCGATTCATTGAACAACGTCATCGATTATTTTGATGAGGAGGCCAATAATTTGAGAAGGACCTTTCTAAGGATGCCGGTAGAATTCGGCAGGCTATCATCAAGGTATAATCTGACCAGAAGAATCAAATATTATGGGTATAAAGTTCGGCCGCACAAAGGAACCGATTTTGCGGCACCTATCGGCACTCCCATTATGGCGACCGCAGACGGTACGGTCATCGAATCTACACGACGGGGCGGCAACGGTAAATATGTAAAGATCAGGCACAATGGTACCTACGATACCCAATACCTGCATATGAAGGCCCAAAACGTAAAGAAAGGGGAATTTGTTCGACAGGGAGATGTTATCGGATGGATTGGAATGACCGGTAATTCGGGGGGGCCACATGTATGCTATCGATTTTGGAAAAATGGGAGGCAGGTAGACCCGTTGAGGGAAGAACTTCCTCAGGCAGAACCATTGGCTGAAAGCTTAAGGCCCGACTATTTTGCGTATATCGTTCCTGT
>JBARCC010000421.1:0-1853 GCA_049793635.1 Maribacter sp.
CATAGCCACAGTACCTGTAATCCCAAACCCCCGAAATAGTCCAAATGTTCCGCTACCAGTTCATTGATCCGTGTTGACCCAAGGCTACCACCGAGCACCAAGAGTACCTTTTTATCGGAGTGCAATTCGAAGAACTCTAGCGCCTCGCGTTTTGAAGCCTTCAGTTCCACAAGGTCTGAACGTACGGGGTTGCCTGTTTTCACGATTTTTTCCTTGGGAAAGAACCGCTCCATACCGTCATAGGCCACGCATATTTTATCGACCTTATGCTTTAACAATTTATTGGTGATACCCGCAAAAGAATTCTGCTCTTGAAGTAAACAGGGAATGCCCTTTACGGTGGCCATCTTCAACAGCGGACCGCTCGCAAACCCTCCGGTACCGATTACGGCATGGGGTTTAAACTTCGATACGATGTTGTTCGCCTTCATTAGACTGCTTATTAATTTTATGGGAAACAACATATTTTTAAGGGTCAGTTTCCGTTCAATCCCTGTAATCCATAATCCTTCAATCCTGTACCCTGCCTGAGGCACCTTTTCCATTTCCATTCTGTTCTTCGCCCCAACGAATAAAAATTCTGCATCCGGATGCCTTCTTTTCAACTCGTTGGCTATGGCTATCGCCGGATAAATATGTCCGCCCGTACCCCCACCGGATAATATGAACCTATAATTGCCCACTTAAAATCTCTAAGGGGTTGGTCTCATCCATTTCCGATGCAGAAGTACTTTCCTGCACGATGCTTTTATTACTGGCACTCAACACGATTCCAATGGCCAGGCAGGTCATCCAACTAGAGGTTCCCCCGCTACTGATCAAAGGCAGGTTCTGTCCCGTTACCGGAAAAAGTTCCACTGCCACCGCCATATTGATCAAGGCTTGAAAAACGATCGGCAAACCCACCCCAAGCACCAATAATTTGCTGAAAATAGAGGTACAACCGTTGGCGACCACAACGATGCGAAATAGTAGAAACAGGTAAAAGAACATGAGGGCAAATCCACCTAACAGTCCATATTCCTCTACGATGATGGCATAGATAAAATCGGATGAACTTTGGGGCAGAAAATTTTTCTGTACACTCTTTCCGGCTCCTTTTCCAACAATACCGCCTGTGGCAATCGCTATTTTCGCTTTTTCAATTTGATAGTTGGCCTCCGTATCCTCAGGGTTCGCAAAACTATCGATACGGCTCATCCACGTATCGACCCTGTTCGGAAACAGATCCGGAAACGCTTTTGCCGTAACTATAAAAACTGAAAGACATAGTATACCCGAACCCACGATGCCCAACAGATATTTAAGGGGATACCCTCCTAAAAAGCATAAAATCAATACCATTGTAAAAATGATGGCCGCCGTTGAAAAGTTTGCGGGCAAAATTAGAATGACCACTAAAAAAACAGGGAGCCACAAGGGCAACATACTTTCTGTAAAGGTGATTTTAATATCCCTGATCTTTGAAAAATACCGCGCCACATAAATCATCAGTACGACCGCAGCAAGGTTAGAAGGTTGAAAACCGAACCCTACCAATGGGATACGTATCCAGCGACTATCGTTGGTTCCGCCATCCGAAGTGCCTTGCGCAAGCACAAAAATGAGCAGCACCAAAACAATAGGGAGTGCGATCATGGAAAGTCCCTTGAAAAAATGGGTGGGAATCTTATGCACCCCGTAAATAATCCCGAAACCTAAGAACAGTAAAATCGCGTGTTTCACCAAGTGACCCGCCGTCGTACCATTCCCCACCACGTATACCAAATTGCTGCTTGCGCTGTATACCGGTAGGAAAGAGAAAAGGGCCAGAAGTGCCGCAATGGCCCAAATGGCTTTATCCCCTTTTAAAT
>JBARCC010000422.1:0-3019 GCA_049793635.1 Maribacter sp.
GTAGAACGGGTTATTGTGGAACTATTTTCCAATTTCACAGCTATTGAAACCCGTCAACTTAAATTTGCTTTAGATGATGGGTTAACCGAAATTCCCGCTATACGTCTAAACCAAGTAGACGTATCCCTTCAAAAATTGAAGAAGCTCGTCAAGGATCATCCTTTGCAGTCAGAAAGGGCAAAAACGATAGAGAAATTTAGGGATAGCCTTTTTGTCATCAGTACTATGGTTCCTGATACCGTTGGTGACCCTTTAGTATTACAAGAATTCCTTGACGAACGCCTTGCAGGGATTTCCGGTGTCGTCAATAGGGTCAGGTTGGTAAAATATACCATGTTGATTGAAGAGAAAAAATTATTGACGGCACGTAAAGAAGTATACGCCTCACGCACCTTTTTGACCCCACTATTGTCGCTGCTCGTAGCCCTGTTCTCGCTCGCAGTATTCGTTATGGCATTTATCAGGATCTATAAGCATAAGCAACTGATCGAATCGGTCAATAACAAATTGCTGGAGCAAAATCAAAAATTGCAGGAAACGGAAACTTTTTTGAAAGGGGTGTACAGAGGTTCTAACAATGTGATCAGTCACTTGATTCCTGTCTTTAATGAGGATGGGCAAATCAAGGATTTTACGTTTTTGTATACTTCGGAAATTGTAGAAGAGGTTACCGGAGACCAACAAGACCAAATTATCGGTAAAAAATTATCGAACGCTTTTCCCATGGCGATGGAGAATGGGCTTTTTGAAGATATGATAACTTGTTACGTTACGGGTGCGACCCAAGAACACGATGCTCTTTATTCTTTTGGAGGAAAGAACAAATACATTCATAACAGCATTGTTAAATCAGGGAAAGGGGTCACCAATACGGGCTGGGATACCACCAGTGTCAAGGATGCCGAACGAAACCTGAAAGATTTGAACGATCGTTTGAATTTTCAGAATACGATTTTCAAGGATGCTGAAAGCATATCCGATATCGGTAGTTATATATGGTATCTCGATAATGGGAAGGCCACCATCTCCGATAATTTCTATAGAATATTGGGTTACGAGCCCAATAGTTTTGAATTGAGTTTTGATAAATACCGTGAGTTCGTACATCCGGACGATTTGGAGATTTATACTAAATTAGGGAATGAAACCCAACGGGACGGAACTTCCTTAATTACCGATTATCGAATCGTATCCAAGCAAGGGGCTATCAAACATCTGCACATTACCGCACGATATGCCAAAAAGGATAACCGACCCGTGTCGATCGGGGTCATCCAAGATGTTACAGAGCGTGTTGTCAATGACCGAAAGCTCATTGAAAGCAACGAACGTCTAAAACAGAGCAATGCCGAGCTAGAAGCGTTCAACAGGGTGGCTAGCCACGATTTGCAGGAACCCTTGCGAAAAATACAGATGTTCATTTCTAGGATTCAAGAAAAGGAAAGCACGTCATTGTCCGAAAATTCAAAATACTTTTTTGAAAAGATAAAGAATGCGGCAGACCGCATGCAGGTGCTTATTCAGAACTTATTGACCTATTCACGTATTGATCGTAAACAAGATGATTTTGAGTCTTTAGACCTCAATGTAATTTTGCAAAAAGTAAAGGAGGAACTCACCGCAGGGTTCAATGAATCTGGGGCCGTGTTATTCGCTCAAAAATTGCCGATCATCAAGGGAATCGCCTTTGAGATGGAGCAGGTATTTACGAACCTTATCGGAAATTCCTTAAAATATAAAAGTATAGTGGAGGTTCCAAAAATAACCATTCAGGCTGAAAAAGTGAACCGAAGCCAAATTTCGGAATCCTTTATTAAAATCGCCCACTATTACCACAAGATATCCATCAAAGACAACGGTATTGGGTTTTCTCCCGAATATGCGGATAAAATTTTCGAGGTGTTTCAACGTCTACATCAAAAATCGGAATATTCGGGTACGGGAATCGGACTCTCCATTTGCAAAAAAATAATGGAGAATCACAAAGGCCATATCCATGCGGTCGGTACGTTGGGCCAAGGAGCGGTGTTTGTGCTATACCTGCCTGTCATTCAATAGCTATTTATCTTTTCATCGTATTTAGCAATTATCCCCCAATCAAGAAATTTTGTAACACAAACCAAAAATTGTGTAAAACCTTCCGGGACCTTCGTCCCCATCTTTGCAATGTACTTTCGAAATACAGGTAGGTATTTCAATTAAATAAAGCAACGATGGAAAAATTCATAGCTAAACATTTCGGGCAATTTGCAAAAGTAGGTGCCGTGAGGCCAAATCCTATGGCTATCAAGAAAGAAAGGCCAATGACCAACTTTATTATGGGCATGACCAATTTTAAGACAGAACTCAACTCAAAATAAGGGATGGACCTAGTTTCAAAATCAACAGGTTATAGAGTGTCTAAACTCATATACGCCACGATTGTAATAAGCCTCATATGCTGGGCGATCGGGTTTTTTTTATACAGCATCGGGGCGATTATTCACTGGTTACTGGTAGTTGCCGTTATGGCAGCAATCGTTAAGGTAATCAAGGACTAGAAATTAATAGAACAAAAAAAACAAAAACAACATGATCACTACACAGCTCACAACAGATACGATTGAAACGATGTTAACGCATTTATGCAAAAAGTTCGAGGGTACCTTGACGAAAGATTTGAACGATTATGTGTTGGCCATAGATAATGAGATAGGTTACGGAACGGTAAGGGGCATCGCTTTAAAAGGGGGGATTTCTTATCTGGAATTCGATATGGAATTCAATCAAGATGTAGCGTTGGCGATAAAAACGTTGGACAATAGTCCCATTTATTTCACCTATTGTTCAGAAGGTAGCATTAGTCATACGTTCGCATCCGAAGGTAAGAAAAGAAAATTGGAAAGCTTTCAAACAGCAATCACTACCTGTAAGGATGGTGAAGAAAGTCATCTCAATTTTGGCAAGAACAAACAAATTCGGGTTTCTTTGATTACGGTGCAAAGAAGTGCTCATCATGTAGTTTCGGATGAGTTTAGCT
>JBARCC010000423.1:0-3005 GCA_049793635.1 Maribacter sp.
AGTAATTCGGATACTCCTTGAAAATGTTGATTGGCAAGAATTTCGGTGGGTGCCATCAAGCAGGCCTGAAACCCGTTATCAATGGCCAACAGCATGGTCATGACCGCCACTATGGTTTTTCCAGAACCGACATCGCCCTGTAACAAGCGGTTCATTTGGGCATTGCTACCCAGGTCTGCGCGAATTTCCTTAATCACTCTTTTTTGGGCGCTGGTAAGCTCAAACGGTAGTCTATGGTTGTAGAAATCCGTGAAAAATGCTCCTACATGGTCGAACGGGAAACCTTTTATTTTTTTTTGACGGGTCATTTTTTTAGCGATGAGCTGTAGCTGGATGTAAAAAAGCTCCTCAAATTTTAACCGCCACTGTGCTTTGGCCAATAATTCTTGACTTTTAGGAAAATGGATGTTGAACATGGCCTCACTTTTGTCGAGTAGCTTTAGATCGTACAATAGTTTATCGGAAAGACTTTCTTGAAATTTTCCGCTGACCTCCACGAAGAGTTGCTGCATCAACTTACTAATGACCTTGTTGGTCATTCCCTTATTGCTCAATTTTTCCGTGGATGGGTACACAGGCTGCATGTATACTTTTACTCCCTGTTCATGGTCTTCAAGCAATTCCATTTCTGGATGTGGCATCGAAAATGAACCGTTGTACCAATTGCACTTTCCAAAAATAACATAGTTAACGTTTAGTTTCAGATGCTCCCTTAACCACTTTTGCCCACGGAACCATACGAGCTCTATTTCACCAGTATCATCTATAAACCGTGCGACCAGCCTTGTACCTTTTTTTTGTTCTATCGTTTTAACATGAACTATTTTTCCTATAATTTGAACGTCGGCATTACTTCTTTGTAACTGAGAAATTTTATAATATTGCGTCTTGTCAATGTACCGATGAGGGAATAAATTCAATAGGTCTTGATATGTGGAGACCCCGATTTCAGACGACAGTGTTTCCGCTCTGTTAGGACCGACCCCTTTTAAGTACACAATAGGTGTTTGTAGAAAACTGTTGTTCATAACACGAATGTAGACCTAAACCCGTTTAACTACAAATTGGGCACCGCTTGAAAGCGTATTTGAAGATCATTTTCTTGACCCCGAAGAACCAACGTTTATCTATGATGAAGAAACTCTTTTTGATTTCCTGTTTTTTCATGATTTGCTATGGCAACGCCCAAAATTCGGGAGTCGATTTTATAAGAATTGCAGCTACCGTTGAGCCTATACCTGATCGGCAGCAGGTAGTCGGCAAGGTGTTGTACAGCTTTCTGCTTAACGCGAAAACCGACTCTATCTTTATAGATGCAAAAAATACAGAAATTTTTGATTTTACATTGAACGGTCGAAAAACGGCAATCGTTAACGACGGGGAGCGTATAGCATTCCGTGCACCCCGTAAGATAGGAACGCACAACGTAGAACTATCTTATACAGCATGGCCGAAACAGGCCTTATACTTTATCGGATTTGACCATCAAGTTACGGACCATCCGAAAACTCCACCTGCCCATAAACAGGTTTGGACGCAAGGGCAGGGTAAATATACAAGCCATTGGCTACCTTCTTTCGATGATATGAACGAGAAAACGGAAGTTGATTTGACCATCTTATTTGATACTGATTTTACGGTCATTGCGAATGGTCAATTAGTAGAAACCGTGGTCAAGGAGGGAAAAAAGGAATGGCGATTTGACATGCAACAACCTATGAGCAATTATCTGATCGCATTTGCCATTGGTACCTATCAAAAGCAAACGGTGTGGTCTAAAAGCGGTATTCTTATCGAAAATTATTTTTATCCTTCGGATAGCTTGAAAGTCGAGCCCACGTACCGGCATACAAGAACGATTTTCGATTTTCTGGAAACCGAGATCGGTGTTCCCTATCCTTGGCAGAATTATAAACAGGTACCTGTACACGATTTTTTATATGCGGGTATGGAAAATACGGGTACCACACTTTTCTCCGACACATTTGTAATCGATGAAACCGCTTTTATAGATAGAAATTACCTGAACATCAATGCCCATGAGCTTGCGCACCAATGGTTCGGTAATTTGGTGACCGAAAGCAGTGGAAGCCATCATTGGCTTCAAGAGGGTTTCGCTACGTTTTATGCCTATTTAGCCGAGAAATTTATTTTAGGGGATGACCATTTTTATTGGAAACTACAGGAAACTGCAACCCTTTTGAAGGACAAATCTGAGGGGGGCAAGGGTAAAAGTCTGTTGGACCCCAATGCCGATAGTTTGACCTTCTATGAAAAAGGAGCTTGGGCCTTGATTCTGCTAAGGGAGGAAGTAGGGGAAGCTGCATTTAAACTAGGAATTAAAAAGTATCTGAACACCTTTCGTTTCCAAAACGCCACTGTGGATGACTTTTTATCCGAAATGGAAACTGCCAGCGGAAAACATCTGACTGCGTTTAAAGAAGAGTGGTTGTCAGGTACTGAATTTCCCGTAGAGAAGGCGTATCAATTCTTGAGGACGCATAGCAAATCGATCGTTCGATATGATGCTATAAAAACCCTGATGAGCGAACGTAGCGGACGTGTAAGTGATTCGATTTTACATTCGGTATGGACCGATAGTACCTCCATCCCAATGAAAAAGCAGCTCATTTCCGATTTTAGGAAAGATGTAAGCGATTCCCTTTGGATACCTCTTTTGAAAAACGAAACCCTACTTCCCAGACAACGGTATGCGATGACCACCGATACCATTTCGGCATTACAAAAACCATTGTTCGAAGCGATGTTGAACGATAAGAGTTACCTTACGGTAGAAGCTGCCCTGTATAAATTATGGTTACAGTTCCCAAAACAGCAAATCGATTACTTAGAGGCCACAAAACATGTTACGGGGCTTCCCAATAAAAATGTCAGATTGCTATGGTTGACCTTGGCATTGGTCACCCCAAATTATGCCATGGAGCAAAAGCCAATCTATTTTAAGGAATTAAGTGGATATACTTCGGCCACTTTTAATCCGGAGG
>JBARCC010000424.1:0-7061 GCA_049793635.1 Maribacter sp.
GATAACAGCATCAAGACCTTCCTAAAAACCACCATGTAGAAATTAGACTCCATTTTTTGACTCCTTGCTCTTGACGCTTAACGTATCGATGATTAGAACACTACATCCGAAGTGGTACCTCAGGAAATGCTTATGATGAAAACAACGCCCGTCCCTTCTCTCCAGAAGAGGATGAGGACAAGGGCATTTAGCACGGTTATTCTTTCTTTTAAATAGAAAACTAGCCTTTCCCCCAACCCAACAAGCAATACATGCTGCTGAAAAGGAAAATATACAATACCTATTTATAATGCCTCATTACACTTATTTCACTAATACCTTTACAAACTTCCCTCTTCCCTTTTCACATTTCACTTTTGACTGTTCACTTTTCACTTTTCATGCTCAACCTCTACTCCTTAATACAAAGGAATTTGCATAAGCACTATCGTCTGATTTAAGATTATTCTATTTTTACAGGATGAATGAGCCCTTAGCCGAACGTGTACGCCCTAAAACGTTAGAAGAATACATCAGCCAACACCATTTGGTGGGTGAAAAAGGATCCTTAACGCATCAAATCAAAAAGGGAATTATCCCATCCCTGATCCTTTGGGGCCCCCCGGGCACCGGAAAAACTACCTTAGCCCATATTATCGCCATGGAAAGCAAACGCCCTTTTTATATACTTAGCGCAATCAATAGTGGGGTAAAGGACATCCGTGAGGTAATCGATAAGGCCAAACAAGCCGGGGGATTGTTTACGTCCAAGAACCCTATTCTTTTCATAGATGAAATTCATAGGTTCAGTAAATCACAACAAGATTCACTTTTAGGTGCCGTAGAAAAGGGATGGGTCACCTTAATTGGTGCCACCACAGAAAATCCTAGTTTCGAGGTCATTCCGGCATTACTTTCCAGATGTCAAGTATACATTTTAAATGCCTTTGGAAAAGAGGACCTTGAAAACCTGATCAAGAGGGCAATGGTAAAGGATGCCTTTTTGAAAACCAAAGAAATTACATTAAAGGAAACCGAGGCCCTATTGCGTTTATCGGGTGGGGATGGTAGAAAGCTCTTGAACATTTTCGAATTGGTGGTAAACTCAGAAGAAAGTGATGCCATCCTAATCACCGATGCGCTTGTACTCTCGAAGGTTCAAAAGAATACAGTTCTTTACGACAAGACCGGGGAGCAACATTACGACATTATTTCCGCCTTCATAAAGTCGATTCGCGGAAGCGATCCCAACGCAGCGGTGTATTGGCTCGCAAGAATGATCGAAGGAGGTGAGGATGTTAAATTTATTGCGAGAAGAATGCTCATTTCGGCATCCGAGGATATCGGGTTGGCCAACCCGACTGCCTTGGTCATGGCAAACACGACTTTTCAGGCAGTGACGACCATAGGCTACCCCGAAGCGCGAATCGTATTGAGCCAATGTGCCATTTACCTGGCGACCTCCCCCAAAAGCAATGCAAGCTACACCGCGATTGGTAAAGCGCAACAGGCAGTGAAACAAACAGGCGACCTTTCGGTTCCCCTAGCCCTTCGCAATGCCCCTACCAAATTGATGAAAGACCTTGGGTATGGCCAAGAGTATAAATATGCCCATGACTATCAGCATAATTTTATCGCTGAAGAATTTCTTCCTGACGCACTAAAAGGCACCACCTTCTACAAACCTGGGAATAATCCCCGAGAACATGGCTTACGTGATTTCCTTAAAAAAAGGTGGAAGGATAAATACGAATTTTAAAATTTCAAGTTCAGGACTTCTTGCACCAGTTGGCCTTCGGTATAATATTCAAAAATCCATTGGCCCTCTTTTTGGTATACCATTCCATTTTTGGCATCGGTTTGGGCCATATATACATTGTCCGTAGAACTTTTAAGTAAGTTCATCCTAACTTTAGGCGTGCTATCCACCAATTGGAATCCGTTTTCCGTGGGTTGGGCATACCATAGGTCGCTGGTGATCGGCGTACCGTTCTGAGTTGGTTTCAGAAGGGCCGTTTCGGTATTCCCTTGCCGTATTGTTGATGACACAGGAGTTCTATCCTTATAGTACTGCTCTGTTTCCGTAGCCACTTGTGTCACCACATCACCCTTTTGACCGGACGAATTCTTCATACTTTCTGTTTGAGAAGTACTGGGATTGGTTTTGTTCACATTTTGTTCATTCAGCTGCTTTACATCGTTTTTAAAACTAACGATAATTACCTCATTCTCTTTGGAAGATGGTTTTCCATTGTACGCATGACCGTCGTAGCTGAAGGAGTTCATCGCCTCCTTTATCGCTTCGGTATAGGCAGTTTTAAATTCCTTTTCACGGCTTACGCCCTGCATGGTCCTAAAAATTTCCTTCCCCAAACAGTCTTTTAATACAATTGCCGTCTTGGTGTTGAACATATTGCTTTCGTCCACTATATCGGTAGAAAGCCCCAGGCACCTATCCTTCAACAGATCCTCCGGTAATGCATCATCGTATACCACCGTGAATTTCCTTTCTGAAAATAAATATTTTATCAAGGTACTCGATTGGTGCTGATTTGAAGTCCTAAAGGCTTCGAACCTTTTCGGTACGATGATATACTTATACTCATTCAAAACATCTTGGGAAAAACCTGCATATGCGATCAACGCAAAGACTAGTACTGTCACTGTTTTCAAAATATCCGCTTTTTAAGTTCGTGGTAATATATGAAAAAAGCATGCCAAATGTATATCGGGACAAAGGAAGATGTTCGCAATTACTTTCGGCCCCAAGAAATAATATTGACTCCCAGTTGAAAAGACCCATAATTACTGGCAGCTAGATTTCGGTAGGACAGAAGGTTATCTGCCAACATATATATATGAATAGGCCCGGCCTGAAGATTAAGGCCAAGCCCGATATTCGTAAGGCTAAATTTATCAATGGTGTACGTGGTCTTCAGCGCAAGAACGTTGCCCACTCTTCGCGTATAAAAACCGGTCAGCGCCGCTTGTGGGCCCTTAGGTCTATTGATGGCATACAATTGCGCACCAACGGAATTCCGATACCCAGTGCGGTTCAGCCCGGTAGTACCTGCCGTACAATCACAAGCTACCCTACCTGAACCTGTATTGGGTGCCCCAAAATTATGCCGAATGGAACCGTAGAGCTGAATAGGTCTTATAGAGAGATATGCTTTGGTGTTGGTTTCAAAGGGACCGGCCGTTTCAACCTCGTCGACCAAATCTTGCCAAAAATCCCTATTCAAATTCGTGAATTGCTCCAAAACATCGATCTCTATACCTTCAACCGTAGTTCTTCCTTCAAGTGTATATGTTTTGGTGTCGTTGGAATGATAGATGAATCCAACATCCAAAAGGCTACCCGTTACGGTGGTACGCTCGTTTAGATGATAGGAAAAACCAACATCGACCCCCAATCCCAAATCTCCTCCAAAAAAGGCTCTTTTCATAAACGTGCCAGGAAGGGTTTGTTCATCATTAGCGGTATCCAATACCTGAATACCCGAAGTTCTCAATTTTAAGTCGGCATCCAATGTAGACGCCAATGCATTATTTTCACCCTGTCTGTTTACAAAGAAACCTCTGTTGCCCACAGACCGATAATCGGCAATACCAGAATACAATTTGGCCCGCGCACCCACAGTGAGCTTTCTATCCACCTTTTTATTGATGCCAAAATGCATCACATTCACCAATGAGCCACTGGCGTTCAAATCACTCAGATCATACCTTCTGTTCAACTGACCGGCATTACCGTCCCAAATCAGATCGGCATAATCCTCGGGCCAGTACACGACATTGTTCAACTCGGCATACCCACCAAAGGTGTAGAACAAACGTGGGTCTGCACCTCTAAAACCTCCACTTAAATATTCAACCTGAGCCGCAGCGCTAAATTCATCCCTAGGCCCTAAAACCGTCAAGGCCCTTTCCCTGATCTTAAGGTTAATATCCAACCCATCATCGGCGAAAATATCGTTGATCGAAAGGTTGTTAGATCCTGCCATACCGTATATTCCGGAGAGTAGCGGAACCCCTGCGTACAATTGAAAATCGGCCTCCATCCCAGGGTTTAACATTAGGGACTGTGGTATTTCATTAAAGTCATAGAGAAGCTGCTTGTGCTGGGCAAAGACCATAGAACAAGATATTAAAAGGATACCTGCAACGGTTTTACTCAAATTCATTGTAATTCTAGCGTGAATTGAGCACTTGATTTTAAAATGATCGACGCATTGGGCACCCCTGAAGTTGTGGTATTATCCCCTAAATTACCGGCCGTCAACCTTATTTTAGAAGTATTTCTGATGATATCAAGACTCTTTCCCGTAGTACCATAGGTTACATCGCGAACGAGCGTAGCCGTTGGCGCCGGGTCCATTTCAAAGGTCTCCGTATCCAACGTCTGATCTGCAACATCGAGAAACTCCAAGGTGATTACGATGGGCTTACTTGTCGTGTTTTCCAGTTCATACGTGAGGATTCCCTCAAGAACCCGATCGGCAAAAAAAGGCTGCTCGAAAGCGTCAAAATTAAAATCTTGGGTAAAAAAACGGACCCCTGTAATGCGATTGATGAGGCTTTCCTGTGTTTCTACGTAAAAGATACTGGTCTCGTACGTCGGGGTAATCTGTAACGCATCGAGCTGATCAAAGTTTTGGGGCTCCGAACACGAAATAAGGGCGGATACGCCCAAAAACAGAAGTAACAGATTTCGAAAACCCTTTGTCATAATTACATGTCGAGCAGTGCCCTTTACATAGAGTAACTCTACAAAAGCGATTTTATTTCCTTCAAATTATAAATAACAGGGCCGTAGTCGTGAGCTTCACCCCCATGGGCATTGAAGTGCAGCGTATGTAGCCCTACCCCAATAGCGCCCAAAATATCCGCCTCTAAACTGTCCCCGATCATCAATGCCCTTTGAGGCGCCACCTTCGCCCTACTCAACGCTAGATTGAAAATAATGGGGTTCGGTTTTTTCACTCCCGCCATTTCAGAATCAATAATATGTTCAAAATAGGCATGAATTCCTGAATTCCTTAGCTTTTTCTCCTGAATTTCCTGAAAACCGTTCGTAATAATATGTAACCTATACCGCGGCTTTAGGTAGTCCAACACTTCTACGGCGTCTGGAAAAAGGTGATTGAACGAAGATAAATGGTTGATATATTCTTCGGATAAAAAATGGATGAGATCATCTGAAGCTGTGTAGCCTACCGTATCAAAGACCGACTTTAAACGCTCATACCGCAATGCCGCCTTGGTGATTTTTTCCTCTCGATAGAGTTTCCAGTATTTTAGGTTCGCCGGCACGTACACCTTCAAAAAGTCTTCAAGATCTACATCGATTTGCTGCTGCACAAATATTTTCTCAAAAGTCAGGGCAGAATTCTTTTCAAAATCCCACAAAGTATGGTCAAGGTCAAAAAAGATATCGGTTATCGCGTTTTTAAGCATAATGTTCTGTGACTATTTTAGTGTATAGGGATACCCAATCCCTTTTTTCCGTATTTCCCAACAGCTCGTTAGAGAACATGGTGATCAATGTTCCGTTCACTTGTTTGACTTCTTGGGCCAACAGGCGCACCCGTTTTAAAATTTCATCTTCATGCTTACACTTTAAGAGTGCATAATCATGTATGGCGAAGGGGTGTATTTTGATCGGTTGTTTTACCTCCAAGGGGATATCGTAAAATTGGAAGGGCGTGCACGTACCCGCCCTAAAGCCCAGTTCGTGGGTATACCCCATCGTAAAATCATCGGTAAATTCGGCCGCCACAAGATTTCTATACGACTTTGGAATATCTACCCGGTTATACCTCATCTTGCAATGGTTCACCGGTCGGTTGATGACCTCCTCCAGCCCATTTTTTTCCTTCTTCAGTATTTCATCGTTACCAAACGAACTAAAGGAGGCGGCTAACGAGACGGGCGCATAATCGGCCACATATTTAATGAGCGACCTGAACCTATTGTTGTTCGTAGAAACGTTCTTGTCGTATTTAGAATACTCGGCGAACTGGAAAAAGAAGTTGCTTTTTATTCCAAGTTCCTTTTGAAGGTTAATGAGCTCGGAGAAATTATCATAAGGGTCTTTTTGTTTTTTGAGAAGCACCGACATGCGGTCGGCAACCCTTTTGAACTTAAACTGACTTACATCGATCAACATTCCTAAAGTACTTCGTACGAGCCCCCTATTCGCAAAGCAATGCGAAGCGGTGACATCGATTACCGAAAGGTAGTTATAGTGTTGTGGTTTATGCTCTACGTCTTCAAAACGTGCCTTTAATGCGCTCAACAGTTGGTACGCCCAAATATCGACGACAGGTTTCTGTAAAAAGTTGTTTTGGTAGCCGATACTGTCCTTCGGTGAGAACCGTCCGTACCTATCCTTTACATGTGGCAAGTATTCTTCATAGCGGGCGATGAGGAAGAAACTTGCCGCAAAAATATCGAACGGGATGTTGCTTCGTTCCCCAGTAGGGAAAAAGCAAGGCGTACCGTCCCAATCCAACAGATGTATTTGAATATCACTGACCCCTTGCTCGAACAACAAGTCATTGCTCCTTATAAAAAATTCGTTCTGTAAGGGTTGTTTTGTATAGGTAATCTTTGGCCCACTGTGTTTAATGAATTCTTCTACCTTGACCGTAAAATCCACATCGATCCCCAAAATACCTACGAAAATCTGCTTCATGATAAAACTGAAGCGCGGGGTTATTTTATGAGTATAAATTAATAACATTTAAAGCATTTTATCATCGGCAAAGCTATAATAACTTTTTTGGGTAATGATCAAATGATCCAAAACCTTGATGTCCAATGTTTCGCCCGCCGTTTGTATCTTCTTGGTCATTTCCTTATCTGCACCGCTTGGTTTTAAGGTACCCGACGGGTGGTTATGCGCCAAAATAATGGCAACGGCACCCAGTTCCAACGTTTGTTTCATTACCAATCGAACGTCGACCAAGGTACCGGTTATACCCCCTTTACTTACTTGTGCCTTATGCAAGACCTTGTTCGAATTATTGAGATAGAGGATCCAAAATTCCTCATGCTCCAATTCCCCTATGACAGGC
>JBARCC010000425.1:0-6103 GCA_049793635.1 Maribacter sp.
CAATAGACGGTTAGAGTTATTATAGATGAGCTCTACCTCGTTCATCATCTTGGCCCCTCTTTCTCGGGCAGTTTCGCTCAAAGACTCTATCGAACTTAATATTAAGGTGATGGGTGTTTTGAATTCATGGGAAAGACCGGTGAAAAAATTCAACTTTGCCTCGTTGCTGAGCTTTACTTCATCTGCAATTTTTGCTATTTGATTTCTTTGAATGGTAATCTTGTTGTTGGTAAGCTCTAACTGTTTGTTCTTTTTTCTGATGGCAAATATTGAGTAAATACTGTAGATCGCCAGACTAAGAATAATCGCCAAAAGCGCCATGGAGACCTTGAGCAGGTTATTCTGGGAATAGTAACGTTCTTCCTGTTGCTTAATGGCCAATACTTGAGTCTCGATCTCCGCCTGCTGTTCGTTGATCTTATCGAACTGATTTTTCATAATATCAGCGTTCACCTCATTAATGATAGTCGTTGAAAGTATATTGTTTTTCGGAATCGACTCTTTGTTCAATATACTGAGCGCCAGCTTAATAGCTTCTTCGCCTCCGGTCGGATATAAGATAGTCGCCTTTAAAATTCCCTCCTGTACGAATTCGATACCTCCATTTGGCCCGTTTAAACCATCTACGCCGATGAAATCAATGGATTTTTCCATACCCATATCCTTGGCAATATCCCATGCTCCCTTTGCCATACGGTCGTTGTGTGCAAAAACGTAGTCTACCCGTGGATTATCCTTTAGAAACTGATGAAATTCTTCTTGTATGGATTCCTTTTCCCAATCTCCCTCAATAGTAGCCACAATGCTGATATTCCGAAATCTCCCTAAAACCTGACGGAAACCCAAGCTGCGTTCTTCGGCCGGGGAGGATCCGGCCATACCCCGTATTTCCACAACATATATAGAGTCTTTTGAATTTGAAGAAATGATTTCCTTCGCGGCGTTTCTGCCCACTTCGATATTATCTGCACCCAAATATGCGGTGTATTTTTGATTTTCGGTTTTCCGATCTACGACCAACACAGGTATTCCCGCATTCAACGCCTTTTGTACCACCGGCGTAATCGGCTTTGACTGGATCGGTGAAATAATGAGCACATCCAAACTATCGGCTATAAAACTTTCGATTTGTCTTATTTGGGTATCCACATTATAATTGGCGTCTTTTATAACAAGCTTCACTTTGGGCCTTAAAGAGGCCTGCAAGGTCATTGCGCTGTTCATAGATTTTCTCCAGTCGTCATTGGTCATGGCTTGGGAGAATCCTATACGGATAGTACCATTTTCCTTGTTGTCCTCACAGGACAGGGCAAGCATAAGAATACCTAGGGCTATCGTCAAAAAAAATCTTCTGTTGTAGGTCATGTGGGCGGTGGTACTTTCTATAAACTTAATGAAAATCGATTTAAAAAATCTTTGGGGTGTGAACATCCCAATATATATACTCGAAAAAATTAAATTTTTAAGGTGACTCGTCGTGCAGAGGCCATCAAAAATTATTCACGGGTTTAAACATTAAAGTAGTGATTTAGACGGATTGGGACTTTCACAACTTAAACTGCTGCGTCGATTTACATAATCTAAATCCATGATAATCCAACCTCTTATAAATGGCTTTAACATAAATCATATCTCAAATTTCATTTATAAATTTCTTACTATTGCTAAAATCCATTAGTTTCAAAGTTAACAGGGATTCTGATATACCTTATATGTCAACGATAAATAGAAGCTGATCGATGTTCTTACCCTAAAAATTTACCGTTCAAATGAAAATAATATATATCCTTATATCGTATGCCAGCATTCTCGTTCTGTTCGCCCAGTGCAAAGAACAAGCGCTAGAAAAGGTTTCACTTTCAGAAACCCCGAAAACATCTTTAAAACAGCATTTTTCAAAAGCCTTCTTGGTCGGGGCGGCCCTTAATGAACAACAAATTACGGCATCTGACGCCGCTGCAATACGGTTAATAAAGACCGAATTCAATACGATCACTCCCGAGAATTGTATGAAATGGGAAAAAATACACCCATTTCCAGATACCTTTAATTTCGAGGTCAGTGATCAATTCGTAAAACTTGGTGATACATATGACATGAATGTTATTGGGCACACACTGGTTTGGCATAGTCAATTAGCTCCTTGGATGAACCAGATTACCGACAGCATTCTACTTTCTAAGTACATGCAAGACCACATAACAAAGGTAGCGGGCAGGTATAAGGGACGGATTTATGGATGGGACGTGGTAAATGAGGCCTTGAATGACGATGGTACCTTGAGGGAATCTATTTTTTTAAATGTAATAGGTGAAGACTATCTAGAGCTCGCCTTTAAATTTACGGAGGAGGCGGATATAAATGCTCAATTATATTATAACGATTACGATATGTGGATTCCCGAAAAAAGAGCTGGAGCCTTACGCATGATCAAGAAAATTCAAGAAAGCGGAGCAAAAATTGACGGGGTTGGAATGCAGGCACATTGGGGCCTGATCGAACCTGATTTAAAAGAAGTGGAGAAAAGCATTCTAGCTTACTCGGACTTGGGATTGAAAGTGATGATTACAGAATTGGATGTCACCGTTCTGCCAAATCCTTGGGATAAGGAAGGTGCAGACGTAAGTCAAGATTTTAAGGAACTTGAGGGTGACGCCACCATGAATCCTTTTCCACAGAATTTACCCGATAGTGTTCAGCAACAATTGTCCGAACGCTATGCAGCTATTTTCAATCTCTTTCTAAAACATCAAGATAAAATTGAACGCGTCACTTTTTGGGGAGTCAATGATGGGAATTCTTGGTTAAATAATTGGCCCATTAAAGGCCGCACCAATTACCCCTTACTATTCGATAGACAGAACCATAAGAAGAAAGCCTATGAAGGCATTTTCGAACTTGATACTACGCCCACTGAATGATTTTGAAAAAACCTTGCTGTAAAATTAAATCAACTCCCTGAATATTCTAACAGTACTTTATTTTAATGTTTAGCATTTATTTCTGGCTACCTTTCAGATTGTCAGATTTTTTCTTCCACATAAACAACATTTGCGGTAAAGTTGATCATCATTGCCAAACAATCATTATTTTGTGAGAATATATAACCCTTCACTTATAGCATGAAACATAAATACGTTACACAGACCCAATGGTGTGTTCTGATCATTTTGGTCGATTTACTACCCAATCACACGTTCGCCCAAAAAGACCAAGGTCCTGAAATTTTGATATCACTTTTCAAAGAATGGAGAGCTTTTGAAACTCCACCACTAAGGGACGGGGTCCCCGATTACACACAATCAACCTTTGAAAAAAGAGCCCCAGTTTTCAAAGAATTAGAGCAAAGACTACAACAGATAGATACTTCTGGCTGGTCTATTGCTGACCAGGTAGATTGGCGCATTGTACATGCTGAAATGAACGGATATGATTTCAACCAAAGGGTATTACAACCGTGGGTGAGAGATCCCGCATATTACAAGACCTTGTGGACAGACCGTAGTGATGTTCCCGCGCATGAAGGGCCCACACACCATGCCATTTTAGACGTATGGAAATATTCGTTTCCCCTGGATAAAGAGCACCGAACCAAATTAATAACCGCCTTACAGGTAATACCCTCCATAAACGAACAAGCCAAACTTAATTTGACCGGGAACGCAAAAGACTTATGGATTGCTGGCATACGGGATATTCAAACGCAAAGCGAAAACTTAACCGAATTAAAAATGCTTCCGGGAGTCTCCAAGGACAAAAAAGTAATTGCTGCCATTGATCAAGCCATAAGGTCAACAGCTGAATTTGTAGGTTGGCTCAAAGAAAAGTCTAGCTCAAAAACCGGCCCATCCGGTATCGGGAAAGAACATTATACGTGGTACCTGCAAAATGTGCATCTCGTTCCCTTGACTTGGGAAGACGAAGTACTACTGTTGAAACGGGAACTTACCCGAGCATGGTCGGCCTTGACCTTAGAAGAACATAGAAATCGGAATTTACCAGCGTTGACCGATGCAAGCACTCCTGAGGAATACGATAGTCGCGCAAAAGCATCCGCAAAAAGCCTGCTCGATTTTTTGGATCAAAATGAAATGGTAACCGTAAAGGACTATTTTGAACCTGCACTAAACGAACATTTAGGTGCATTCGTACCTAAAGAAAAACGGAACTTTTTTTGGATAACCGCCCATTATGATTAACGCCCGTTATACTCGCATTTTTACCACTGGTTCGAGCTGGCAAGGATGGATACGGAACCTAACCCAAGAGTAATTCGCCGTGAGCCATTATTGTACAATATTTTCGATTCAAGAAATGAGGGTACGGCCACTGCGGTCGAAGAAATGTTCATGGATGCCGGACTTTATGATGATCAGCCCAGATCAAGGGAAATTGTCTATATCATGATTGCCCAACGTGCGGCCAGAGGTTTGGGCTCGTTATATGCCCATGCCAATGAAATGACCATGGAGGAAGCGGGTAGCATCCATTCGGAATACACCCCTAGAGGCTGGATGAAAACAGAAAAAGAACTGCTCCTTTTCGAGCAACACCTGTATCTTCGACAGCCTGGTTATGGGACTAGCTATATCACGGGGAAATATCTTTTGGAAAACACCTTAGCGGAATACGCAAGAATGAAAGCCAATAAAAATGAACCTTTTAAAATGCGTTCCTTTTTCGATGAACTAAATTCAGTGGGTAGTATACCCATTACCTTAGGTCGCTGGCAAATGACGCGTGTCTCTTCGTATCTAGGCCAAGAGTAGTGAGCATTGCGTCGAACATGAACCCGCTAAATCCTCAAAAACTTACGCGTCAAATGGGCCTTTTGGCCCTGACCGCCACAGGCGTTTGCTCTATGTTGGGGGCCTCCATAAACATAGTGCCGTTTATGATTCAACGCAATGTGCCGGGCATTGGACCCTATGTATTGTCCGCCTTCGTATGTGCGGCTATTCCAGCAATCTTCGCAGCGTTTGCCTACGCCATACTAGCTTCTGCGATGCCGAGGGCAGGTGGTAGCTATTTGTATGCCAGCAGGGGTCTTAATCCCTATTTGGGTTTTGTGGCCAGTTTTTCTCAATGGTTCGGGCTCTCCATTGTTATTGGGGTCATTGCCTACGTAACCGTTCCCTTTATGCGCGATGTCACCTTGAGTTTGGGTTGGCAGCAACTTTCCCAATATCTTGAAATGGGCTGGGTTCGTGTAATGATCGCTTTATCCCTTATTTGGTTCTTTGTGGCCATAAATATCCAAGGAATAAAAAGCTATGAACGTATTTTAATTCCCATGATGGTCTTAATGTTCGTTTTGGGGGGTATTGTCATTGCTGCGGGACTATTTTATGATGCAACGGATTTTTTAACCGGGCTACATCAAAAAACCGGACGTACGTTTATACCCATTGAAAACATCGATTTTGATTGGCGCATCTTCTTATCCGCCTCCGCCCTACTCTTTTCTAGTTTTATTGGCTTTGATAGCATTGCACAGGCCGGTGGAGAGGCTAAAAATCCGACTAAATTACTTCCCAGAGCCATTTTGCTGGCTATCCTTGGGGTCGGTTGTTTTTACTTGTTATTTGCAGCGGCCGTGTATCATATCGTTCCATGGAGTTTTATTGCCGAGGAAGCTATTACAAAAGATATCTCTGCACCAGGCCTGCTAAGTTACGTGCTGCCTTCTGGTCTTGGAATTGCTATTTTAACAGGTGCAGCCATTGCCTTGATCAACGATCTGCCCGCAATGCTACTGTCGGTATCACGTTTAATGTTCGCTTGGGCAAAAGATGGTATTTTTCCTGACGCTATTTCCCGCATCCATCCTAAAAACAATACACCACATATTTCTCTTTTTGTGGCGGGAATCATGGCCAGCATTGGGGTTTTAGGGTCCCACTTTGCCGGTGATTTCTTCTTGGGCATCGACATTATGGTCACTTCGATGATGGTTAATTTTTTGCTCATGTGCATTACCTTGGTATCCATAAAAAAGGTGAACCCCAATTTAGCCAGCCGTATTTCTGTACTTAAAAATAGAACGATCCAAGTGGCTATAGGTTGGATGGGAATCATAACCCTGACCGGATTTTTGATGATT
>JBARCC010000426.1:0-8857 GCA_049793635.1 Maribacter sp.
ACATAAAAGAGTGCTAGAAAACAAAAATTAGAAAAGTAATGCCGGTGTATGGGATTTAAAGTGTCGATTGCGATACATAGGGTAACCCTTGGGAAGCATTGTAAATGTCCGAATGCATATAAAAGCCTTTATCTCAATTGATGCGCGACGATTCAATCCTATTCTTGTACTGAATGACCATGAAGCGGCATTCTAGTAAATCGCGCAATATGAATATAGCGGTTCCACATGGGATGATCAATTGCATATGTTCAGCATTTTGTAGCAAATGTTGCATTGAAACGTAATTTTCATCCAAACAAAATCAACATACCGCTGCGATGGGAAAACAAGCCGAGCAATCTAAACTTATCATTTGATACCTTCTTAGCTGATACGCTTTGACTACTTTTGTAAAAACCAAAAATTAGTGCATACGGCCTACTATTTTATAAACCTTCTTCTACTCCTCACCTTTTTGTCCAGACCAGTATCATCGTTTTAAATTACTTTTGAGGTAGGAATTCGTTATAAATGGTGCATCCCGATAGAAAAATTAGTAATATCAAAATAGTAAGCATTGAAATCAAAAATCCTATACCTCCTAAAGTTTGGGGAAAATCGAGCAAAACTCCATAAAGTGCACTGGCACTGTAAATGGTGCAAAAAAAATTACGAATAAGCTAAATAATTTTACGACATTAACATCGACGATTAAGAAGGTAGCGCACTCGAATCGCCAATACTACCGTTGATATCTTGATCTAGACAACTTTCTCATTTGCATCTCAATACTAATGAACTTTAGACGTAACCCTAGTTCTTCCAATCTATACGCTGCACTTTTGATATGCGCTATATTCCTATTGCTTTTTACTGCAACGATGGCGTATCGGCAAATTAAACGTATGCAGACCTCCGCAGAAATGATCGAACATACGCATCAGGTAAAAGATGCTTTGAACAAGCTGTTTTCACATTATTTCAGACTAGAGTCCTCCACATTTAGGAAAGATTTAATAAAGGATAGCCTCAGCGTAAAAAGTGTTGCGCTTTTCATGAACGAAGGTGCTGTTGAATTTAATAAGGTACAGGGATTAATTGAGAACAATGCGGAGCAATTAGATAGATTAGACCATATAAAAGGGTTGGAAAAACAATTATATGCTAAGTTGATTTCCGATAAACCCTTGAAAGAAGTGTTCATAGATTCAAGCATTTCCGAAATCCTATTTGAAATAAGGGTGGTTAGTGATGAGATGAGAGCCGAGGAAAATCGCATTATTGAAGTGCGCAGAAGTGACTATAATAATAAAAAGGTACTCGCCCCGATATTCCTACTTATACTTGGAGTTTTTGCGTTGACAGTCTTCGTTCTGTCATTTCTTCGCCTCTATAAAAATAAACAGCGTATTAAGGAATCTGAAGCTTTCTTAAGCAGTGTTGTTGAAGCAACGGATAATATTATTAATTATTACGAACCCGTATACAATGCTCAGCGAACGGTTGTCGATTTTACCATTGTATTCGCAAATAAGGGCAATAAAGAGCATTTGGGGCTTAATCCCAGTGCGCTGATCGGCAAACATGTTTCTACGATTTTTCCATTCTTAAAGCTCAATGGGGAATTTCAGGATATGGTGACGTGCTTCAATACAAAAAAGAAGATTTTCTTTGATCGCCAAATTAGCATGCATGGAAAACCCATGTGGTTCAAAACGGTTCTAACGCCCCATGCGAATGGTATTTTGGTGACCGCTAGAAATGCTACTGTTGAAGAACAGGCAAAATCTCAGCAACTTGTTTTGAGGGAACAGATTTTAGAAGATAATGAGAAACTTATCGAGACCGAATCGTTTCTCAACAGTATTCTTGCCAATACAGATAATGTAATTTCTTATCTCAAACCGATATACAGCGCCTCGAAGGAGCTGATCGATTTCTTTATCGAGTTCAATAACGACTCAATAGAAAATGTACTTAAAAAACAAAAGGTACAGATTGAAAAAAAGCTGCTCTCCGAAGCTTTTCCGATTTATTTTACCAATGGTGTATTTATTCAATTTAAGGCCTGTTTTGAAAAAGGTGTACAGGTCAAATTTGAGAAGAAGTACACGTTTGAGGGTATTACATACTGGTTCAAAAGCTCTGCAGTCAAAATGAATGCGGGCATACTGGTAACGGACATAGATATAACGGAAGAAAAGACTTTGGCTATTTTACTCAAAAAGCAGAATACTCTGTTGAAAGAGAATCGAGCTTTTCTTAGTAACATTTTCAAAAGTATTTCAGATGTAGTCATGCATTTTAAAAGTATCAGGAATGCGCAAAACAAAATAATCGATTTTAAAATTCAATTTCTGAATGAACAGATAAGTGCCGTAACCGGTGATATTCCCAGTGAGGTCAAGAATAAAAAAGTATCCGAAGTGTATCCTTCGATTTTTGAAAGTGGTGTTTTTGATAATTTGGTAAAGGCAATCGAAGATGATACCGCAGTGGACTATGAAGTTCCCTACCATGACGGTAAAAATACAATTTGGTTCAGGGCTACTGCTATCAGGCTTGGAGATGGAGTTACTGTTACCACTAGGGATATCACAGAGGAAAAAGAAACATCAGAACAATTGTTACACCTTAATGAGCAACTGCAAACTCAGAACTCTATTCTGACCGAAGCCGAAGATGTTGCCAAAATAGGAAGTTATAGATGGTCCTTGGATACAAATCAGGAGCAGTTATCGAACAACTTCTTCAAAATATTGGGTGAAAAGCCCAATTCTATGGACGTCACTTTGACCAAAGTCAGAAATTTTGTGCATCCTGAAGATTTGGAAATTTATGACCGAATCGATTTCGAAAGAAATAATACCAAGACCAAGGTTGACAGCTTCCGAATCATCACAAAGAAAGGAGCTATAAAAAATATTTATGTCAAGGGTAAAATCAATGAGAAGTACGGTAGACCTATTTCGGTAGGGATCATTCAAGATGTAACCGATCAGCTAAGAAGAACAGAGGACTTGAGTACAAGTAATGCCAAGCTAATTCGTAGTAATTCAGAATTAGAGGCATTCAATAGAGTGGCCAGCCACGACCTTCAAGAACCACTTCGTAAAATACAGATGTTCATATCAAGAATATCAGAAGATGGCAGTGTCAATTTACCCCAACGCACCTTTGATTATTTTAAAAAAATCGACAATGCCGCAAATAGGATGCAGTCCTTGATTGTTAACCTACTCACCTATTCGCGTATTGATGGTAGACATGAAGACTTCGTAGAAGTCTCCCTAAATGAAGTATTGGAAAAAGCGCAAGAAGGGCTATCCTCTACCCTAGAAAGTACTAACGGTAAAGTCATTTATAAAAATCTACCAACCATTAAAGGCGTTTTTTATCAATTGGAGCAACTATTCTCTAATTTAATTTCCAATTCCCTTAAGTACCGTAAAGAAGATCAACCCCCACTCATCTATATTCATTCTGAAAAAGTTGAAGCAGCTGAGATATCAGAAATTTTCCTAAAAGTTTCATCCCACTATCAAAAAATTACGTTCAAAGACCATGGTATCGGTTTCGAGGAAGAGTATAATGAGAAAGTTTTTGAGGTTTTTCAACGTTTGCACGGCAAATCGGAGTACACGGGCACTGGCATAGGACTTTCAATTTGTAAGAAGATCATAGAAAATCACCATGGATATATCCATGCCAGAGGTGAAGTAGATAAAGGCGCAACATTTATTTTCTATCTGCCCGTATAGTCGCTCAATACATCCTGCCACAACTATATTGTTAAGTTAATATCCTTTAGGTATAGCGTCATTGACCTCCTCTAATATGTAGGTGCCGGTCATAATTAGAGAAGGGCAGTCTACCAGTATTCCCCCATTTTGGCCTACTTCATTATAACCCTCACACTGGTAAATTGGCAAAACTTTGAGATACATGTTCTTGCAAAATCTTTGGTACAGTTCCAATTCCCGTTCTCAAAAATGTTTGCGCAGACCGAGGGTCTAGAAATCAAGAAAATAGTAAAGGATGGGTTTTATAATCTTATTTACGAAGCGGTCATAAAGAATGACCCATGATATATGGGTTTGCCGCGGGTATTTTACGTTCAAATTCCAAGTACCCTCTTCGTTACGTTTTTTCAAGAGTACTTCTATGGCCGGTTGCATTCTCTTGTCGCGTTTACAATTCAAATATTGAAAAAATCCAAGGCGCTTAAAATAGCATAGCGCCATCGCCTGAGGTATGAAAATTTCAAAAATTCGCTATTTACGACCGTGCCCGTGCTGTCGGAAATAAAAAGCTGGTGCAGTAGAATAAACGCTATCGCGGCATCGATCCCTTTTTTCACCTCTGCCGTTCGATAGGTAAAATCGTTCAAGATATATGCTGTAAATCCCTCTAGAACAGAGAGTGTAGTGTATAATGAGCTATGCACAGCTCCTGAACGATTAGAGCGACATTTAAAGCCCCCATCTGGCATCTGTTTATTAGGTTGCACATCTATTACCGCTCGAAGGCCGTCATGATGTTTTTTAAAATAACAGGCATAATTCAAGAACATGTCATTTATACAGACATCCCTCTTGCTTGCCTTTGGATAGATTCCATCATCATCGGGCCTTACATTCCCTGACTATTTTTACAATGGTCTTCTGAATATGAATATGTTCTGGAGAACTACAAAGGTTACGAAGGCCTAATAACGTATAATGCGATGATTTCCATTCAGGCTGGTAACCCCACCTTCCCCAATGGCCATTGGAATTACGATGAGACAAAAAGGACACGCCCCAACCTTCATATGCAATCCTATCTTGTAAATCTTTACGTTCTGTACTTAGCAAATCACGCTATATTTGATATCGAATAGAGATATCGCCTACAATAAGCCAAGATATGTTTCAGGTTTATCCATCAATCGGTTACAAGTAAAGGATCTACCCTACTAATTATTTCCTTTGCAAAATCTGGAACATTCTCCACTATAGATTCTCCTGTAATTGCATCAACACCCTCCATTTTATGGTCACCATCACCAGACGTTGTAATGACCACTATTTTAAAATTATCGACTTTGGTCCTGTCTATGAAGGTTTGCACTGTGACCGGTGGCTTAAAATTCTCCCAGGTATGGATAACGACAATGGCTTTAAACATTTTTGGGTCAATAGTCTCCAGCCCTTGAATATCTATAACGCTTATATAAATGGAATCTCCGCTATAGTAACTTACGATTTTATCGGTCACCCTATTCTTAAACTCGCTGCCTTGCGTAGCGATCAAGAGCTTATTTTCAAAACGGGGGGAATTAATGGCATAAGGTTCCACGGCCTCCATGGAATATTTATTTTGATACCACAGAAGAGCTAAAAAAAAGACCATCATTATCCCGAGCAATACAAGCAGAAACGTTTTGAAGCCTTTCATTATCGTCGAACTTTATGGGTTTGTGAATGATGCTTTATTAGTTGTTTTAGTTCGTCCCTGTACTCACCAAGGGTATCCTTATCTATATTAGGATGCGGATACGACGGTATAGTCATTGGGTTTTCGTCCAAAAATGGGTACAGCTCCGGATAATTGATCTTGATAATACTGGTCAGGCACGTAATCTCGGTAAGAATAAGCTGCATGGTATTCATGTTCTCTATTTTAGGCCTTCATCAGATATTCCAATTTTTCACTGTCGATTATGAATTCTGTGATCTCAAAAATATCCTTTCGATTACTACGGAACAATTTCACAACATCTGCCATTTCAGCTTCTAACCGTTGATGGTCGTTTTTGATGACATCGGTATCTGCAGATTTCGGGTTTTCTACCAAATATCCTAATCGCACCCTGTGTTGAGTGGTCTTTCCCAGTAGTCGTTTAATAGTTTCACGTAGGCTACATAGATTGGACATCAGTTTTTTGACACTATCTAGATTTTCGGATTTCGTAACCCAGATGAAATACTTATCTATTAAAGCGTAAAGAAAACGAGAATCATCGGTATAGAATTCCAGATCAGACTCCCAATGTTGGGTGAGCACATATAGCGAGTCCCAAGGGCCATCTTTTATAAAACCGATTTCATTATGGTCAGTGTTGCTCATGGTTTAGCGATTATGAATATCGTAAATGTAATGGACGGAGGGAGAGCACAAAATGATTAAAATCATGCCAAGGTACAACTGCACATGACCTTTGTCATTTTAACCTAGGACGCACATGTATACTTTTACGCGAACGGACATAAAAATCGAACGATGAAGACTATTCTCTACGCTACGGACTATTCCCTGAACTCAGTTGCAGCACTACGTCTAGCCAATATATTCGCAAAGAATTTCCATGCCGAATTGATTATGCTACATGTTTTCGATGTCCCTGTTTCGTTGGCCAGTACCGTGTCGATTACCTATCTCAAAAAAGAAAAAACCCTTTTCATTGAGCATAAGGCCAAATTAAAACGTTTTTATGCCGAACACATCAGTGAAACACTAGATGAAAAAAGAATCCGTTTCAGAGTGGACGAAGATGGGTCCGTATCAGAGGGAATTTTAGAAAAGGCTTTTAAGCATAAAGTCGATTTAATTGTAGTGGGCACGACAGGTGCCAGCCAAATTAAAGAATTTCTTTTAGGAAGTACACCGAAGGCCCTCATTCAAAAAGCCACCTGTCCCGTATTGGTTGTTCCTAAAGATTTCAAGGGCACAGCAATCCATAGAATGGTATATGCCACCGATTTTGAACAGGCAGATATTTTTGCAATCAATGAACTCGTAAACATTGCTGAGACCCTAGGTGCTGAAATCCGCGTGGTTCATATTACTTCTAAAAAAGAATATGCGGGAAAGGAGCACATGGAGTGGTTCAAAGAAATGTTAAATGAAAAAGTACACTATGATCATATCGCATTCGACCTCTTATTTTCCGAGGAAATATTTGAATCCATTGTTGACTATATAAAAGATTCCGATGCTGATTTGTTGGCTATGCTGGAAAGGAAAGAAAGTACTTTTTATCAGAAATACTTTGAAAAAGATATGGTGAAAAAAATGGTCAATAACATAAGTGTACCCCTACTCAGTTTTAATGCGAGGGGTCTTTAACACAACGTAAAAATATGAACCAATCATGTTATGTACAAAAATTCACAATATCCGCCCTGTATCAAGGTGATTGCCGAAAGCACCAATAATCATTCGATTTTCAAATACGATTTGTAGCCCGTACCAATAGACCAAACATGAAAAGCATCTTAAAATTGATCATCCTATTTGTGCTGAATACTACCCTTGCGCAAACAGAAAAAATTTTTACCGCCTACGAAACGTTGAATGACGTAGATACGATTGAGATCCATGATAACCTCTGCGTTATCTTTTATCCCACCTATTTTAATGGGATACAGGTAAAGGGGAACAAGAATGTAATGGAGATTATTAAATGGGATTTTGAAAATTCCGTTCTTAACCTGTATACCACCGAAGAAAACACCCTTGCCTACCATGCAGAAATAATCATCTATCTAAAAGGTTTAAAAGAATTACGGCTTTCGGGAAACGCATCTGCCCAAACCGATGAAAAAATCGTTACCGATAGCTTAACCCTTTATACGACGGATAGTAGCACCTTTAATTTTCCTATAGAATGTAAATATTTTACCTTGTTTTCTGAAGGCTCAAGCACTGGCTATCTTCAGATAGGGTGCCAAAATTTGAACATACACTCAAAAGGCGCTGCCACTGCTTCCATTGTAGTGGAGGCAGACCATGTTAACGTAGAACAGAAAGATGAAAGTTTTTTACAAATTAAGGGAAAGACCCGATCCTTAAGTACACTCCTCTACGACAAAGCAAAAATTTCTGCCTGGACGCTTAAAGCTGATGATGTATATCTATTTTCATCGAATACCGAGGAAACAAAGATTTATGTGGAACACAGACTTAAACTGAATGCTCAGGGAAAAGGTGAAATTTATATTTATGGGCGTCCTCGGCAAATTGACACCATAGCTTATTCTAAAAAAGCAAAGATTTTTTATAAGGATTGAACGACCCGACCTATCCCTCTAAATTTTAGCGGAGTTCGGTTCATCGTCTTCAACAGATCAGCAATCAATAACGGATTCTTTAGTTCCAGAATTTGGATAATATCATCGGCTATAAACCAAATCTGGTTGTCAATTTCAATAGAGGTGATCGGTTATAAAAAATTGAGCTATTCTTGAGGTAAATTACCTCGGGGCAAGCCTACGAGGCATCTGGACGGAAACAACTTTAAAATTTCGAAACAATCCTTGGAGCATTCAAATCTCGATTATCGAGTAAAAGATGATGTGATATGGCTATCAATTTTGCAATATGCCCTAGTAGTAATCGCACTTCCTTGCTAATTTCATAATGCTGATCAGGAATACTGGACTAAAAAAGTTGAAAAACGAGCACTGAAACATAGAAAAATACAAAGTACTGATTACCCAACAAGTATCGGACTTTGTTGAAATTACTGCCTAAGTCTTGACCATCAAAAAAAATGAACTAGCAGTTCATAACGGTTATCGCATGGTTTCAAGCGTTTCAATTTATCTAGCGCCACTCACCCTTGCCCATTTTACGTTCCAAAAGTAACTTCGTTGCATTCCAAAATTTACCTGACGTAGGGTTAGGCAAGACCAAACCATTATCATCTTCCATAAAAACCGCTACCAAGAGTTTTAGGTAGTGTAGTTGGTGATTATCTCCGGAAAAATCTTCAAAAGCCATTTTCCAATCTTCAAATTCACGGGCCATGATCTCTTCGAAAGAGAGAAGTGTCACAAATTCATGTCGTTCGTCGTTCTCGATTTTAGAAAAAAGTTCAAGTAGCTTGTTT
>JBARCC010000427.1:0-6550 GCA_049793635.1 Maribacter sp.
TGTTTTTTTGATAGATTGAATCCTTGGATCACAAAATTCCATGACTTCCCCGGTATCCGTTAGAATTACATGGTCATGCTGACGGTCAAAATACGACTTTTCATACTGAGCCTGATTTTTGCCGAATTGATGTTTTCTCACCAGCTTACAGTCCAACAATAATTCTATGGTATTATAAAGTGTTGCCCTACTTACACGGTAATTTTTATTCTTCATTTTGATGTAGAGTGATTCTATGTCAAAATGTTCATCACTTTCGTAAATCTCCTGAAGTATGGCGTAACGTTCTGGTGTTTTCCTATGTCCATTGTCCTCTAAAAAAGTGGTGAAGACGTTTTTTACAATTTCCTGGTTCTTATCGGAAGACATAAATATTTTGTTAAGTACAAATGTACAGTTAAATTTTAATTTTCTCGATAATCGAGATGTGAATGCTAAAGGGGGGTTTCCCGCGTGGTTCGGCAGGCAGGGCTCGTAATTTAAAAGTTATTTCGTTCCGAATACCCTTGGGCTTGCACCAAGATAGTACCCTTTTTAAATGCGGTTTACTTTGTCAATACCACTGATCTCTTTCAAACTATCGGTCAGTTTTTTGAGGATAGCCTTATTCTTAACGACCACGGTGATTTTTCCTTTGAACGTACCGCCATCGGTGCTAAAATTAAGGTTGCGCATATTTACGTGCATAATGTCTGAAATTACCTCGGTAATATCACTCACCAGACCTAAATTGTCAATCCCCGTAAGCTCGATATCCGCTTGATATTCTTGCTGTGACGAATCTATCCATTTTGCGCTGATGATGCGGTACGCGTAATTGGACTGTAATGAAATGGCATTAGGGCAGTTTTTCTTGTGTACTTTTATCCCTTCTGATACGCTTACGAAACCGAACACGTCGTCTCCCGGTATCGGATTGCAACACTGCGAAAGTATATACTCAAGTTTCTCCTCTTCCTTCCCAAAAACCAACATGTCGAACTTGGAGGTAATCTCGTCTTTATGAATGTCTTCGGGCACCGGGTTACGGCGCATGCGGTTTTTGAAAAAGCTAATGAACGCGTTACTATAGGAGGACGCAAAATCCTTCAACATCGTATTGTCGATAGATCCGATACCTACCCGGTAGAAGAGATCTAAGCTCGTTTTTAGCTTAAAATAGGTGACCATCTTATTGACGGAATCTTCGTTAAGGCTGATCTTTTGCGATTTTAGTTTTCGTCTTAATATTTCTTTCCCATCCTCGGCGACCGATTTTTTCTCCTCCCTAAGTACCGATTTAATCTTTGCCCTCGCCCTTGCCGTAGTGGCATAGTCTAGCCAGTTCTGATTCGGTTTTGCCTGTTCCGAAGTGATGATTTCTACTTGGTCACCGCTATGAAGAGTGGTATTCAACGGCACCAGTTTTCCGTTGACCTTAGCGCCCCTGGTTCGCATGCCCACTTCGGTATGGATGTTGAACGCAAAGTCTAAGGGAGTCGCTCCCTTAGGTAATGATTTTAGCTCTCCTTTTGGGGTGAAAACGAATATTTCCTTCGAGTACAGGTTAAGTTTGAATTCCTCTACAAAGTCAACGGCATTGGTATTGGCATTTTCCAAAGCCTCTTGTAATTTATTGAGCCAAACCTCGATTCCCTGTTCTTTTTGGTCCCCATGTTTGTATTTAAAGTGCGCGGCATAGCCCTTTTCGGCAATTTCGTGCATACGCTCGCTTCGTATCTGAACTTCCACCCATTTCGCTTGAGGGCCCATCACGGTAATGTGAAGTGCTTCATACCCTGTCGATTTCGGAGAGGAAATCCAGTCTCGCAGTCGTACGGGGTTCGGGGTAAAGTGATCCGTTACGATGGAGTAAATTTTCCAGGCAAGAAATTTTTCGTTTTGCGCATCGGACTTATAAATGATCCTAAGAGCGAACTTATCGTAGATTTCCTCGAAGCTTACGTTTTGGGCGATCATTTTTCTTCGCATCGAAAAGATAGACTTCATCCTGCCTTTGATGACATAATTGAGGCCTTCTTTTTTTAGTGAGTTATCGATGGTTTCCGAGAATGCATCGATATAGGCCTGCTGTTCCTCTTTACTTTCCTCTATTTTATCCTTGATGGAATTGTATACTTCTGGTTCGGTATATTTTAGGCTGAGGTCTTCAAGTTCGGTCTTGATGTTGTAAAGACCGATCCTATGGGCCAATGGCGCATATATATACAAGGTTTCCGATGAGATTTTTACCTGCTTATGCTCAGGCATGGCATCCATCGTAAGCATATTGTGATACCGGTCTGCGATCTTGATGATGATGACCCGTACGTCATCGTTCAGGGTAAGTAGCATTTTCCTGAAATTCTCCGCTTGTTGGGAGATGTTCATCTCTTTCTTTAGATGGGATATTTTGGTGAGTCCGTCCACAATCCGTGCTACGGTCTCCCCGAAGATGCGGTCGATGTCGTCTAAGGTGTACTCGGTATCCTCGACCACATCGTGCAATAGGGCAGAGGCTATGGAAACGGCATCCAACCCTATTTCCGAAGCTACTATTTTTGCGACGGCGATGGGATGGAAAATATAAGCCTCACCAGATTTTCTCCGTTGGTTTTTGTGCGCATCGACCGCTACCTCAAAGGCACTGCGTATTAAAATCTTATCCTCGTCGGTAAGGGTCTGATAACTGATGCGGAGTAACTCCTTGTACTCTTGCGCGATCAGTTTCTTTTCTTCCTTTAGTGCTGCCTGTGTCATATCTATCTTAAAATTAAGATAATCCTAAACGATGGACAACAAAAATTATGCCTTTAAATTACGAATACGATCGATGAGCGGTGGGTGGGAATAATGCATAAAAACGTATGCAGGGTGTGGGGTGAGATTGCTAAGGCTGTTTTTGGAAAGTTTTTTTAACGAGGTCACCAAGGGTTCGGCGGCATAGGTTTCTTTGGCGTAATCATCTGCTTGGTATTCGAATTTTCTGGAGAAATGATGCATCAATACCCCCGTGATCTCTGAAACCGGACTGTATAAGATGCCAAAACCGATCAGGGCAGCGTGGAAACTAGGACGGTCTACCCCAATGGACAACGAAATTTCCGGATTGTTAATGAATAAGGACAATAGAAACAACATCAACCCCGTAAACAGCATCGATGCACATACATTGAAAATAATATGTCTTCGTTTGTAATGTCCGATCTCATGCGCCAAGACCGCTACGATTTCCTCCTCCTTTAAATCGCTGATCAAGGTATCGTAGAGCGTTACTCTCTTTTCCTTCCCAAAACCTGAAAAATAAGCATTTGCTTTTGTGGACCGTTTGGACCCGTTAATGACAAAAATATGTTGAAGGTCAAAGCCGACCTTCGCGGCATACTGCTCAATTTTTTCCTTTAAGCTTCCTTCCTCTAGAGGTTCCTGTTTGTTAAATATGGGCACGATCAGTTTACTATAAAAGAGGTTGATGAACACGCTAACTACAGCGATCAATGCCCAGGTGTATAGCCAGAAATTGCTACCCGCCCATTCAAAGAATCCTATGACCAAGGCCAATAATCCTCCTCCGATGATGATGGTCATCGCCCATTGTTTACCCTTATCTTTCAAAAACGTGGCATGGGTGGTCGTGTTAAAACCGAACCTTTCTTCGATAACAAAGGTTTGGTAATAGGAAAAAGGGGTATTGATGATATCGCTTCCTAACATAATAATGCCGAAAAAGAGGAGTGCTTGGAATATAGGATGCGCAGTGGTTTGCAGGGCTATTTTATCGACCCACGCAAAACCTCCAAACATTAAAAAACCTAGCATCAAAAACAAAGAAAATACGGAGGTTACGATTCGGAATTTATAATTGATGAGCTTATAGGCCTGGGATTTTTCATATTCTTCGAGGTTATAGACATCTTTTGCTTCCGCAGGTATAGGGTCCTTAAAGCGTTGGGCGTTGAGGTAATTCAATACAGTGGCAAGTACGAATTCTGCGCAAAGGATAAAAAGGATACCATAGAATACGTAGTCTTGGTGCATTGGTTATCGTTGGAGAGAGACAATATGAGTGTTAGCCATCTTGTATCGATTTATGTTGTCTTTTTGCTTCAAAGATAAGTATTGCTGCGGATACCGATACGTTCATGGAATCTATTTCACCCTCCATAGGAATAATGATGTTCTGGGTGGAATTTCTTAGCCACTCCTCACTAAGTCCGTCATGTTCAGTGCCTACGACGATTGCGGTAGGCCCGGAAAAATTCACGTCGGTATATACTTTGGAGGCTGTGAGTGCCGCACAATAGATGTGGAATCCTTTCGATTTCAAAAAAGCGATGATGGCGGTGCTGGTACCTGTTCTTACCGTTCTGGAAAAAAGACAACCTACACTTGATCGGATCACGTTTGGGTTGTAAAGATCTGTTTTTGGGTTCGCGATCAGCACTGCGTCTAGGTTTGCGGCATCGGCCGTTCGTAGTAATGCCCCGATATTCCCAGGTTTTTCAGGAGCTTCGGCGACAAGAATTATGGGGTTTTTAGAATTGAACCCAAAGTCCGATAAAGCATGCTCTTTCCCCTTTGCAATGGCAACGATGCCTTCGGTAGTATCTCGGTGCGCTAATTTTTTGTACACTTCTTTACTCACCGAAATTAAGATATCAGCAGCGAACGATTTTATAAAGGCCTGATCACTTGTGTTTTCCAATATTGCATCACAGTAGAAAACCGTTTCGATTTCATACAAAGCCTTGGTCGCCAACTGTAGCTCTCTTACCCCTTCCAAAAGAAATAGGCCAGATTTTTTTCGCTCCCTCGATTTCTCCTTTAACAAGATGGCTTTTTTGACCAAAGGATTTTGAACGCTGCTAATGTATTTGTTTGGTAACATACCGTGCAAAAGTAATGTAATCCCGTAAGTACTTTGAAATTTGGCGACTGTTGATTTTTATAGATATTCAAATCCTATACCCTGTACATCATGAATAAAATGTTAGTAATGGTCTTTTCTTTCTTGATATGCTCATGCAAAGAGGTGCCTAGCCAAGAAGTAAAGGCGCAATCTTCCAATATTGCGCAGACAGAGGCGCAATCAAATTCTTATCCAGGGAACCTTTCCAAGGTTTTTGACACCCATGGAGGTCTGGACCAATGGAGGGAATACAAAACCTTATCTTTTGAATTCCCGACCCCAAAATTTACGGAAAAGCAAACCATCGATCTTTACAACAGGATGGATAAGATTACCACGCCCAGCTATAGTTTGGGATATGATGGCGAACAAATATGGCTATCTGACACCGAGGACACCTATGAAGGGGACCCTAAATTTTACCATAACCTCATGTTCTATTTTTATGCCATGCCTTTTTTACTGGCAGATAGCGGTATACACTATGCCCCAGCTGCACCTTTGGATGTCGACGGAGCGGAGTATCCCGGTTTTAAAATTTCGTATGATAGCGGTGTAGGGGCATCCGCAAAAGACGAATATTATCTTCACTATAATCCTGATACTTTTCAAATGGTGTGGTTGGGCTATACCGTCACTTATTTTAGCAATGAAGTCTCGGATAAAATAAGTTGGATACGTTACGGAAATTGGACAAAGGTAGATGAGGTGCTGTTACCGCTTACCTTGACCTGGTACACTATGGAGAACGGGAAAATAGGAGCGCCAAGAAAAACGGTAGCATTTCAGAACATCACCTTGTCTTTAACAAGCAAGGGAAAAGCGTTTTATGCCAAGCCCGAGGATGCAGAATTTGTTGATTAGCATTCGATAAATAGATAATCGATTTCACCTTGCCGGTCACCTAAGGAAATTTGCTAGACACCTACCTGCAAAACAGTCAGATGTAAACGAAACTTAACATGAATTTCCTTAGAATGCTTCTTGGCCCCACTTGCCGGAAAAGGTAGACTTGCCCGAGGTAATTGACTTGAAGTAAACAAAAGAATAAGGCACTTATATTTTTGCTTAAATTTGTATTATGAAGGTAATTGAAGATCATATAGACCAACTTAGTAAACTGTGTTACCTTCACAAGGTGGATAAAATGTATCTATTTGGTTCGGCTCTTAGAACTGATTTTCAAAAGCACAGTGATATCGACTTTGTAGTAAAGTTCAAACAAATAGATTTAGCGACGTATTTCGAGAATTATATGGCTTTAAAAGAAAGCTTAAAAAATCTATTTGGACGTGAAATTGTCCTTTTGGAGGAGCAGACGTTGAAGAACCCTATTTTAATGAAGGCAATAGATGAATCCAAAGAACTGATATATGGATAAAAGGATTCTGAAATGGGTTTTCGATATAAAACTCTCCATTGACGAAATCGAGGGTTATTTTTTTGAATGCGAAATAGATTTTTTTATGTATCGCGAGAATCAAATGCTTAAAAGAGCTGTCGAGCGAAATTTGGAGATCATTGGTGAGGCAATGAACAGAATTTTGATGCGTGACCCCAATTTTGTAGAGAAAATCACGAGTTCTAAGGCGATTGTTGGGCTCAGGAACCAAATCATACATGGCTACGATAACATTTCGGACGAAAATATCTGGTCTATTT
>JBARCC010000428.1:0-4028 GCA_049793635.1 Maribacter sp.
CGGCATTTTTCACAATACCATCCTGTTCCAATATTCCGTAGCTGAAGAAATAGGAAGCTTTCTGACCTCCGCCCGACACAGAAAAATCATGCTCCAGATAGGAGCCGTTCCTAAAAACGGCATCGAAATTTTTATCAATGAAGGTTTCCCTTGAATTTTTTGTGACTATTGGAAAGTATAAATCGCCTGAATCAGCAATAAAGTACTCGCCAGTAGTATCTAGTTCATCTTGACCGCCAACTCTATCTGCAATACGATCACCCCAAGACTCGGTTCTATTCAAAGCTCTAACGCCCCCTCTTCCTTGACCGAATTTGTCCTGCAGCGGCACCCGCACCGAAATATCATCAATGGAATAGGATGAACTATAGGTAAATGTTGGCGCCCTATTAAAATCACCTCCCTTTGTGGTAATAAGAATAACACCATTGGCGGCCCTTGAACCCCACAGGGCCGCTGCGGAGGCTCCTTTTAAAACCTGGACGCTCTTTATGTTATTAGGGTTGATGTCGTTCAATCTCGATTGTTGCGTTACATCGGTGCTTCCACCTACACCATCGTCATCAAATGAATCATTACTGATGGGTATTCCGTCTATGATTATAAGTGGGTTGCTGTCTCCTTCAATAGAGTTGATTCCCCGTATCTGTATATTTGACCCAGCTCCCGGGTCTCCATTTTGCCTGGCAATACGAAGACCGGAAACTTTACCCGAAAGACTATTGATTACCCCGGTTTCTCCTGATTTTACGATTTCCTCTGGCTGAACTGTCGAACTCGTTGCACCTGTTTCATCCTTCAGTTGTTTTGTGCCAATGGCGGTCAATATGACTTCATCCAACTGACTTACGCTTGGTGTCATCTTCAAATTAACAGTAGCATCTTCACCCACGGTAACTTCGGTGGTCTTGAAACCGATATAGGAGAATACCAAAATATCTCCCGGTGATGCCTGAATTTTATAAATGCCATCGAAGTTGGTGCTAACTCCCTTTGTGGTTCCCTTTAGAACGATACTCACTCCTGCCAGAGGAACATCATTCTGGTCCGTTACAAGTCCTGTGACCACCATGGATTGCCTTAAGCTTTTTAGTTTATCCATTGAAGAAGAATTTGCTTGTTGCTTTACGCTAGTTTTCTTTTCAAGTAGCACAATAAGTTTTCTTCTAATTTCAAAGGATACATTGGTTTCCTTTAAAACAATTTCCATTAGCGTTTCTATTTTAACTTTATCGACGTTTATGGAAATTCGTTTATCGATGTCCAATATGGAATTTTTATAAAGAATGTTGAAATCCGTTCTTTGTTCGATTTCATCAAATATCGATGCTATGGTAGCGTCCTTCATATTCATAGAGATTTTAGATTTCTGTGAATACGTGTTGTTTGCCTGAAGTTGAAACAAGGCAACCAATAAAAACAACGCGGTAATTTTCATTTTCAGGTCTATTTTAATCGTATAATACCTTTTACATAGTGTGTTTTTCATACTTTTGAGATGGTTTAAAAATTGGTGATTCAGTTTTTAAATTTGTTTAGAATCAAGGGATTGTTACAGCAATCCCTGATTCTTTTAGAGTTCATTTCATATACTTGACTTTTTAGGGTTTATCTTGATGCGATTTTCATTTATGGTATAATCAAATCCTTTAATCCTTTGAAATGCTTTTAAAATTTCTTCTATGGTCTCTGTTTTAAACCTCCCTGTAAATCTTTCATTACTTACCTGCATATCCTTTATCTCGATCTTTACGTCATAGTGCCTTTCAAGTTTTTTGGCGATATGGTAAAAATCTTCGTTCTTAAAAAGTAGTACGCCGTCTTTCCATGCAATGTAACTGCTAACATCTATATTCTCGGTGGATAATTTAGTATCGGAATAGGAATAGGAAGCCAGTTGATTTGGTTTCAGTAGCAAATCACTTGAGTTAGCGGTATTTTTCAAACCAACCGACAGACTACCTTCTACCAACACCACTTGAAGATGTCCATCGTCTTGATAACTTGATATATTAAACTCCGTACCCAAGACTTTTGTATCTATAAACTTGGTACTGACCGTAAATGGTCTTAATGAATCCGAAGTAACGGTAAAGTAGGCCTCTCCTCGTAAAACCACATTCCTTGCCCCTTTGTTATAGAAAGCTACGGGATAGGTTAAAGAGGACCCCGAATTTAAATACACTTTTGTACCATCGGACAGCACCAACTGAAACCTTTTCCCATAAGGTACATCCAAGGTGTTGTAAACCAACTGACTTGTCTCTTTTTGACCGGATGCTACCTTTTTATAGGTAATTTTAGTGCCTTCTTGTTTTACAACATAAGCATTTGTAGAAGATACTATTCCGGATGCCTTATCATTTAAGGCCTCTTTTGTCGAACCATCTTCAAAAGTGATGGTGGCCTCTTTTTCAAGAGTTTTTACTTCAGGGCCACGTTGCAGATAGGAATAAATACCCAGCGTCATGAGGCCAACAAAAACAGCTACATGCTTCAGTAGTCTGTTCTTTCTCGTGGGCCTTCTGATTATGTTAGTTTGGTCGAAAGCAGCTATTAATTCCTTCTTCAGATATTCTGCTTTTTCCTTTTCAATAGCACCGGTAATTAAATGGTGGAGTTCCACTTCTTCACGAAAGGTAGATTTATTCTCCTTGAGCCACTTGGACAATACCTTTATCTCTTCTTGGGTCGCCGTACGGTTCAAAAATCTATGGACAATAATTTTTATTTTCTTATTCTTCATTAGTGTTTTTTGAAAAAATGCCAATCCTTGTTCTTAAAACGATTGAATAGTATAAAACCCTTGCTTTTATCATAATTTAACGTAAAACATAATTTTTTTTTGTTAAAATTGTATTATGTATGTAGTGTTTCAGAAAACGAATCTTAAAACTTTAACGACTGAGGTTGTGGATGATGACGTCTTTGAGACCATCATAAAACGTCATTATAATGAAATTTTTGGCTACGCCAAGAGTTTATGCCGTGACGAGGCTTTGGCAAAGGATTTGGTACAGGAAGCATTTTTTAAATTATGGAAAAAGAGGAAAATTTTAAAGGACGGCGTAATCATAAAAGGATGGTTGCATACAGCGGTGCGGAATAAGTTCTTGGACCATATTAAAAAGCATAATAAAGAAATCCGTTTAGTCGAAACGGCTTTTGCCGATACTTTGGACGATGTTATTTTAAGGACCCATCAAGAAGATATACAATGTAAAATAAAAATTGTTGAAAAGGAAATTCAAAATCTTCCAAAAAAATGCAATACAGTATTTCTGTTGAGTAAAAAGGAAGGACTGACCAATAATGAAATCGCAGATTACCTAGGTTTATCCATAAAAACGGTAGAAGGCCATCTTACTAAGGCCCTCAAAATTTTGAGGGAGAAATTGAAGGATAAGATTCAGATTTTATTCATGATTCTTCGCTATACGGAATAAAACCAAAAATACATACGTTTATACCAAATCAGATACAACAATAAGTAATCTTCGATTTTTATTTCAAAAGTTATAGCCAATTGAAAAGTTGATGCCAAAAGGATGCCCCGGTCTTAGCCCTGCCGGAACCCTGGATACAGCATAGGTTTTATCCAATAAGTTGATAATGTTCGTAGAAAAGATAAGGTGCTTGTTGTAAAAATATCGACCCGAGAGGTCAATAATATAATTGGAATCTACTTTGAAGTTTGCCGGAATCGTACCTGTTCCCGCTCGTGTCCTAAACGCATCGGTATAGCGCAAACCCATATCTAGGGCAAATTTTCCATGCTCCAGCCCAAGATTCAAATTAAACTGATTTTTGGCGATGTAAGGGATTTCATCGCCTTCCATGACCTCTCCGAATATATCGGTATCACTTTCAAAGGAACTGAGGAACTTGGTATCGGTCAAGGTATAGGATACCGATACGGGAAATCTTAACTTTTCTGAGCTGTTCTTAAAAATGTCGTAGTGCAATAGTACCTCTACTCCGTTGACCCGTACCTCGCCCGCATTGAATTGGTCAAGGCTGCCCGTACC
>JBARCC010000429.1:0-1617 GCA_049793635.1 Maribacter sp.
CTTTTAGTGTTCAGGATTTCGTTTACCAACTCATGGTTCGTATTTACAATCAGGTTAAACATATCTGGCATGGAACCCATTCCAAACATACCACCGCCACCGGTTTGCTGCATTTCCTTCATTCTACGCATAAACTCCGGTTCTGTAATGGTAAATGGGGAAGCTTCGCTGTCCATCGCTTCCAGCTGAACCGTATAGCTGCTTTTTTCTCCGACCACTTTTTCAAGTTCGGTTTTTAAGGTTTCCTTTTCTTCGTCCGATAGTTTTGAAATTTGGGTATCTTCTTTTTTGATCAATTTATCGATATGGTCCGCATCTACCCGAGCAAATGATATATTCTCTTTAGCACCTTCCAATTTTTGAATCAAATGCCCTATAATCGGGGAATCCAACAACAAAACCTCATAGCCTTTTGCTTTTGCGGCTTCAATATAACTGTGCTGCGTTTCCTTATCGGAAGCATAGAGGATTACCGTTTTACCGTCTTTATCGGTCTGGTTCGCCTTTATTTTTTCCTGTAATTCTTCAAAGGTGAAGTAGGCACCATCCACGGTTGGGTAAAGGGCAAATTTATCCGCTTTTTCAAAGAACTTATCCTCTGACAGCATTCCGTATTCGATGACAATTTTGATATCGTTCCATTTGGCCTCAAAATCTTCACGGCTATTTTTGAAAAGGGAGTTTAATTTGTCCGCCACTTTTCTGGTGATGTACGAAGAGATTTTCTTCACCGCACCATCTGCCTGTAAATAAGAACGCGAAACGTTCAACGGAATATCTGGCGAATCGATTACCCCACGTAACATGGTCAAAAACTCGGGCACGATACCTTCTACATTGTCGGTTACGAACACTTGATTTTGATACAGTTGGATCCTGTCCTTTTGTTGGTTGAGGTCGTTCGTTAATCTGGGAAAATAAAGAATACCCGTTAGGTTGAAAGGATAATCGACATTCAAATGAATGTTGAACAGCGGCTCCTCGAATTGCATTGGATAGAGCTCTCTGTAGAAACTCTTATAATCTTCCTCCTTAAGATCGGCGGGCTGTTTCGTCCACGCCGGGTTCGGGTTGTTGATGATGTTATCTACCTCTTTGGTAGGTGCTGCCTCTTCTTTTTTGGCCCCTTCAGGCTTTGGCAAGGTTTCGGTTTTCATACCAAACTTGATCGGAATGGGCATGAACTTATTGTATTTACTCAATAAGCTGGTTATTTTACCTTTTTCCAAGAATTCGGTGGCGTCTGAAGCAATGTGCAAGATAATCTCGGTTCCGCGATCCGTTTTATCGGAAGGTTCCATATTAAATTCTGGGGAACCGTCACATGACCAATGCACCGCTGGCTCATCCTTATAACTTTTCGTAATGATCTCCACTTTTTCGGCTACCATAAAGGCAGAATAGAATCCCAATCCGAAATGACCAATAATTCCGGAATCCTTTGCGGAATCTTCATATTTATTCAAAAATTCCTCTGCACCTGAAAAAGCGACCTCGTTAATGTACTTTTTTACTTCTTCTTCGGTCATTCCAAGACCTTGGTCGATGACATGTAACTTTTTCCCTTCCTTATCGACCTTTACTTCGATAATAGGATTACCATATGCTACCGAAGCT
>JBARCC010000430.1:0-2504 GCA_049793635.1 Maribacter sp.
ACCATATACTGAACCTTCCCACTCGTTGGTTCCTGATCTGGTTACCGCACTAATAGCTCCACCAGCAAATCCTGATATTTTTACATCAAAAGGTGCAATGGCTACTTGAAAAGACTCAATAGCGTCAATAGAAAAAGGATTCACACCTGTTTGCCCTCCATTAGTTCCTGAACCCGCTAAACCAAAAACATCATTATTTACTGCACCGTCCACATAAATAGCGTTGTAACGGTTATTTTGACCCGCCAAGGATATAGAAAAACCATCAGTACCTTCTGATATCTGGGCTTGTGGTGTTACTCTAACAAAATCAGCAATAGAACGAGATACAGTCGGTAACGTTGTGATTTGTTGCTGCGAAATATTTGTAGAAGCACCCGTTTTTTTAGAATCAAATATACCCGACCTGTTACCTGTGACAACAACTTCATCTAAAACACTGGTATCTTCACTTAAAGAAATACTAATTCTTTCGGTATTTCCCAATTGTAAGAATATATTATCTTGATTGAATGTTTTAAATCCAATATAGGAAATAGCTAAAGTATAAGGACCACTCGCTCTCATATTAGAGATTCGGTAATAACCATCTAAATCCGTAGTAACGCCATAAGTACTATTTGTCGGAGTATGAACAGCAACTACCGTTGCTCCTGGTAATGGTTCCCCAGCTTCGTCGGTTATCTGACCTCCCATGGAAGCTGTCGTAACCCCTTGTGAAAAAGCGCTTACGGTCATTAAAAACACCGCAATCGCAAAGTACATTTTTTTCATTTTTTCAAGTATTTGTTAGTTTTTAACTTGCTGCAAAAGTCTCGTATTTTAAGACCACCAACGTTAAGACAACGTTAAATCAGCATTGTAAAAATACCTCAAAAAATGATAAAATAGAACTGAAAATGAATTGGTTAGCTGTTTTATACAGAACTTATCGAAATTCTCAATTATTTCTTAAAATACTGAAGAAGTCGCAATGTAGAGCTATCGTGATCTGAGATTTCCGAACCCTCAATATCCTTTAAAATCGCTCCCGCCAATTGTTTTCCAAGTTCAACACCCCATTGATCATAACTAAAAATGTTCCAAATTACCCCCTGAACAAAAATTTTATGTTCGTATAAGGCTATCAATGCGCCCAAACTTTTTGGGGTAAGGCTATCGATCAATACCGTATTGGTGGGTTTATTGCCAGAAAATACCTTAAACGGGGCAAGTTTCTCGATTTCATTCGGCGCAACGTTTTTTGTTTCCAGCTCCTTCACCACCTCTGCTTTGGTTTTCCCGTTCATTAAGGCTTCGGTTTGGGCAAAGTAGTTTGCCATTAGCTTATTGTGGTGATCCTCATCTCCATGCAACGAATGTTTGAACCCGATAAAATCGGTCGGTATCAACTTTGTGCCTTGATGGATCAACTGAAAAAACGCATGTTGTGAATTTGTTCCTGGTTCTCCCCAGATAATAGTACCCGTCTCGTAACCGACCTTATGGCCCGACCGATCAACGCTCTTCCCATTACTTTCCATAATCCCTTGTTGGAGATAGGCCGAAAATCGATTTAAATATTGAGTGTACGGGATGATCGCTTCAGTCTCGGCACCATAAAAATTATTGTACCAGACACTGAGCAAGGCCATAACAACTGGAATATTTTCCGAAAAATCAGCTTCCTTAAAATGGGTATCGGCTTCATTTGCACCGACCAGCATCGTGTTAAAATGGTCGTACCCAACCGCCAAGGCAATGGTTAGACCGACTGCGCTCCACAATGAAAATCGACCTCCGACCCAATCCCACATCGGGAATACATTTTTGGCGTCGATACCGAATTCCGCTATTTTTTCGGTATTCGTGGACACTGCCGCAAAGTGCTTGGCAATGTCTTTTTGTGATGCCTGTTGCAAGAACCACTTCTTGATGGTGGTGGCGTTGGTCAAGGTTTCTTGTGTCGTAAAGGTTTTGGACACCACCACGAACAAGGTGGTTTCTGGGTCGAGCGACTTCAATACCTCGTTCACGTGATCTCCATCGACGTTGCTTACGAAATGAACGGACAAGTGATTCTTATAGAATTTCAAGGCTTCGGTGACCATCGCTGGGCCTAAATCCGACCCTCCGATACCAATATTGACCACATCGGTAAACGATTTTCCCGTATATCCTTTTAACTCACCCTTGATCACCGCATCGGTAAACCTCTTCATATGGGCCTTTACCTCATAAATTTCGGGTACAACGTTAACGCCATCGACCAAAACGGTATCCTCCTTTTTCGCCCTTAAGGCGGTATGCAATACCGCTCTTCCCTCGGTCTCATTGATGCTATCCCCTTTGAAATATTTAGAGATAGCTTCTTTTAGGTTGACCTCCTCGCCCAATTGCAAAAGTAATTGCATGGTTTCTGACGAAATTCTATTTTTTGAATAGTCGAACAAGAAATCGTTCCAGTGCAGGCTAAATTTTTCGGCGCGATCGGCATCCGAAGAAAATAGCTCTCTTAAATGGAC
>JBARCC010000431.1:0-3708 GCA_049793635.1 Maribacter sp.
CACTGCCATTTTGAAAAGCCCCTTGAATGGCGGCATCAAAATTTTTGGGAGGAATGGTGTCTCCATGCAAAAAGAAAAGTACCTCTCCGGTAGCGTATGCTGCGCCATAATTCATCTGGGCCGCTCTTCCTTTTTTGCTGGAGATAACGGTCGCGCCCCATGGTCGCGCCTTATCCATAGTGCCATCTGTGCTACCCCCATCTACGACCAGTATTTCCTTGATGCTATCGGTACTAGAGCCCTCTTGAAGGGTTTGCAGTACTTCTTCGATATAGTCCGCTTCGTTTACTACAGGAATAATGATACTAATAAGGGGAACATTGGCCTGCATACGTTACATCGAGAATAGTCATAGTAGTTTGACCACGGACAACCTTACAACTGCTTTATGAGTTCTTTGAACAGTTTTACCATTTTGGGCTCCGTTTTCTCTGCGATGGAAATGATTTCGGCAATGTCTACCGGTTTAAGGTTATCGGGATCACATTCGTCCGTAAGTACCGATATGGCGACAATCGGTAACGAGAGATGATTGGCCACGATGACCTCTGGTACGGTGCTCATGCCAACGGCATCGGCCCCAAGAATTTTAAGCATTCGATACTCTGCCTTGGTTTCTAGTTGAGGTCCAACAACCGATGCGTATACCCCCGATTTTAAGGAAATTTGATGCTCTTTGGCAATTTCCTGTAGTTTTTGGCGCATGGGTACGTCGTAGGGTTCGGACATGTCGGCAAAGCGTTCCCCAAATTGCGCTACATTTCGAAAGGCCAACGGGGATCCGCCTTGTAGGTTGATATGGTCTTCAATAAGCATCATATCCCCTTTCTTATAATCGAGGTTGATGGCTCCCGCAGCATTGGATATGAACAGTTTTGTAATCCCGAGCATGTGCATTACCCGAATGGGATAGGTAATATCCAAAAAATCATACCCTTCGTACAAATGAAAACGGCCTTGCATAACCACTACTTTTTTGCCTTCGAGGGTACCATATACCAATTTGCCCGTATGAAACTCAACGGTCGCCAATGGGAAAAAGGGAATATGATTGTAGTGCGCCTCTATTTGATGTTCGATACTATCGACCAGCTTGCCGAGGCCGGTACCCAGTACAATTCCGATTTCAGGGTTTTCAAAACCCTTATTTTTTAAATAGGTTACAGATTCCTCTAATTGCTTCTGTGTCATACATTCATATGTTTTAAAAAAGGTTCAAAGGCTTTTACATCTTTGATATCCTCGTAATGGTCTACATCGTTTTTTTCATCCAAAACCGCTATATGTTCGTCGGTGAGATCGCCAAGGGTATCTAGGAGAACCGTTGCGGTGCCCCAATCCTTATTTTCGAATAATTGGGATTTAAATTTTTTCATTCCCAATAAATAGTACCCGCCATCTTCTGCCGGGCCGACCACAAAATCGTTTTTTTCCAATGCTGTAAAAGCTTCTTCCAAATTTTTCTGTGAAAGGTCATGCATATCACTGCCGATAACGATGATTTTTTCAAACTGCCTTTCGAAACCTTTTAAAAAGGCGTTCGCCATGCGTTCTCCTAAGTCGGCACCCTGCTGCAGCTGTTTGCCGTATGTTGCATTGTCCCAAAGGTCATCCATCCAAATTTCTTCAGAATAGTAGACCTCTTTTTCAGCATAAAGGTGCTGTGTAATCGTCACGGTATGCTCGAGCAAAAATCGATAAATCGCTAGCGCAACCTGATCACCAACGGTAGCGGCCAATCTTCGTTTGCCTTTGCCCAGTTCTGGATTTCTGGTAAAGATCAACAGTAAGTTTTTGGATTGGGCCAATGTAAAATCGATGGCCTTTTCATCTTTATGATTGTCGTTATTAAGAATTATTCCCATTTCAGCTGTTTTATATACACCGATTCCTCCATTGTTACAAATTTTCCTTAACCCTTAACTCCTCAATACACTTTCACTCCCTTATGTAAAAGGCTCCCCCAGTATTTACTGAAAGCGTGTACACTATCTGTAGGATTGCCTTGTGCATTGTATACCGTTCTCTCATTGTTCTTCCAATCAAAAATGCCACCGTACAAGTTCAATACTTTGCTGTAGCCAAGGGCCTTTAACTGCTCGCCTATATCTTCTGAACGTACCCCAATAGAGCAGTAAACGATGATGGGTCGTGCCGTATCGGGTACTTGTTGTAAGAATCGTTTCCCATCAAAATGCTTATATCCTACCCAAACGGCATTTTTAAGATGGCTTACCTCATATTCTTCTTTCTCCCGTGTATCGAGGTACAATATAGAATCTTGGTTGGGTATATGTTCTGCATAGATGTAGGGTATGGTTCCTGCATTCCAGTTGGCCAATACTTTTGCGATATCCTTTTGTGCATGGGTATTGGCTGAAAAGGCAAAAAAGAGGGCGATTAAAAATACGAATCGTTTATTCCTTAACTTCATGGCGGTAAAGGTACTATTTTTAGTGGCCAAGAAGTATGCTTCAAGACCTCAAATTAATGCTAAATGTATAATGAAACTACCTGCAAAATCCCTGTATTGCATCTTTATTTTTTCCTCTCCACTGTATAAACTAGGAGAGAAATAAATAAATAGATATCCCAAACGATAACTAATACATTTCTTGTAAAGTTGTCCTGCAAATGCATTGAATACAATAACAATAGATGCCGAACCTAAGCCTACTTGGTTTAAAACAAAAATGCATAGAAATATAACAAGTTGACGCACGGCAACGCTTTTCAAAAAGAGTTTCTGAAAGAAAACCTTAATCTTGAAATGTTATTCAGTAATGCGATAGGGGATAGTTTGAGTATTGTAATGAATGCGAAGAAAAATAGGGTGATGCTAGAACGCATCTAAGTTATATGAAAAATTTTAACGATAGGTTTGTTAGAGGAGCGTACGAGATACCGACTTTGAATCTATTTGATAAGACCTGACGAGGAGAGGGTTTAAATTAATAGAAATCCGGTGACATTGCATATGAATTAATAGATTGGAAATGAGTTACGTAGATTGTAAATAGAGAAGAGTCACAACATAAAACCTAAATTAGATAGTTTACCGTGGCCATAGGAAAAAGGTTAGGCCAAGATTTTTCATAAACATTGATAACTCCCGTAATGTCAACGAAAATATTGTGTAGGCCTACAGCAACAACACTGATAGGGGTAAGAAAACCATGAACGGAGGTCCAGATTACATCTCCCCCATACTTAGGGTTTACCCATCTGCTTGCAAAACTATAATTACTCGCTAGGAGGTAATAGAATATAGTGTTCATCTAATCCTTAGATTTCGTAATTAGGGAGCGATATATACCGCTCCCAAATAGATAAAGAGAAAAAAACCGAAGAAGAAAAATACAAATGCGAACATATTCCTTCCTAAACGCTGCTTTTTAGATAATGTTCTAAATTCTTTAATGATTCCCCAATTCTTCAACGCTTTTTGCGTCGGTCTCCGAAGTCCGTAACCGATAGATAGCATAATGATTGCCAAAACTATAAGATATGGCCAAGAATCCTCGTAAACATCGTTGAGACCTGTAATTCCTAATATTATACAATAGATACCAGCGGCAATAAAACTGATAGGGGTTAGAAAACCATGAACGGTGGTCCAGATTACATCTCCCCCATACTTAGGGTTTACCCATCTGCGGGCAAAACTGTAGCAACTTGCCAATATATAACGAACTAGTGCTTTCATCT
>JBARCC010000432.1:0-10091 GCA_049793635.1 Maribacter sp.
CTCATTATAATTTGGACATTAAAAGGGCTACCAAATCGGCGGCTCCATATTCCAACACATCATACGCCGGTAATTTGGTTTCCAACGTGATCGATTTACAGACGTCCAAAATTTCAGATTTCTCCATATCCTCGTGGTTCACGGTAATCGCAATGACCTCCTTGCCAGAAATCACTTGTATGGCATTGATCTGTTCCTGCAGGGAATGCATTTTATATCCTGGAAACCCATCGTACTCCAAACGTTTGGGCGCATGCTGCAAAATAACGTAATCGGGCCGGCCCGCTGCCAAAATCTCAAAACCGCCAGGATAAGCGGGGTTCATCAAACTTCCTTGCCCTTCAATGACCACCACATCAGGGTTTTCATTCTTCCAAGCACTTACCACGGCATGCTCTATTTCTCCAGACACGAAATCGTTGATACAACTGTCCATGACCATGCTATATTTCGCTCCCTGCATCCAACCTGTTTGTCCGGTTCCGATCATTTCCGCTTTTTTACCGGCGGCTCGAAAGGCATGTACTAAAATCCATGCAGTAGTCCGTTTCCCTAAGGCGGAATCCGTTCCTAAAATCGCTAGTTTCAAGCAATCTACCTTTTCGATGTCACCCGTGAAAAAATGCAGTTGGTCACGGTCCGGGGTTTTTCTTATATCCCTTATCGTGACGTTTTTTTCTTTGGCCAGGGTAACCAGTTCCATATCATTGGTCAAAAAATCATGGAGGCCGCTATCCACGTTCCAACCTAACTGTAATGCCCCTTTTATGGTCGCCTTGGCCTCTTTGGGCAATCTACCGCCATCCGGCGCCAAGCCGATGACCAGATAAGAAGGTACATTGTTCGCCTTGTTCAACGCTTCAACAGCCGTCTCCAGATTTTTAAATATGGGGATGCCGTTAGGCCTTCCATCCAAAACTTCCCCGGCATCCTTACCTGCATATTTTTCATCCAAAACACCTACAATGTCATAGCGTTCGGTAAACCGCACCAGCCCATGTGCGGTTTTTCCATTGGGGGTATTAAAAGCGCCTTCGCAATATACCAAGGCTTTACCGTCGATTACATTCTTCATTCTCTAATTTTTTGCAGTGAGCACGGCCACGAAACGGTCTGGCTCAAAATTTAATTTCTCATCCAATTCCAACAGTCCTATCAAACCGGCCGTGGAAGCTGGGAGAATACGAAAACCTTCCTTTTTATTCAAATACGAAGTCATTTCCTTTAGTTTCTTATCACTGATGTTAAAGGCCTCCCCTTCAGACTCACGAAGGGCATATAAGGCTTCTTCTCCATCAAAACTATGCCAATTAATGAGTGGTTCGTTATACTTGGTCTCTTTGATCGCTGCCGGATTCAGGTCCTTGCAATAGTCCAAGCCTTGTAAGAACGATTCTACGATAGGGTTTTTATGGGTGGATGATGCCGCAATCATTTTAGGGACCCTTGAGGTTTTCCCCCGTTTGTACAAATTCACAAAACCCCTATAAATTCCGGCAAACAGTGTACCGTTAGAAACCGGTACGGCACAATATTTTGGAGCGTCGCCCAAATCCTCAAAAATTTCTTGCGCGATCTTGGCATACGCAGAAATCTGCAAGGGTGTATTGCTCCCTCCTGGGTTGGCATCATACCAACCCTGTTCCTGCGCCAATTTAGAGCTTTCCAGCACTACCTCTTCGTAACTTCCGGGAATTCTGATGATTTCTGCATCAAGGGCCTCCATTTCTACGATACGGTCTGTATGGTACGCCTCTGGAATAAAAATTTTACAGGCGATACCCGCCAAATTTGAGGCCAACGCCATGGCCACCCCATAATTGCCGCAGGTCGCCAGGGAAACCACGGTAAATTTCCTTCGCAAGGCATCGTATAATTGGGCAAATGCAATACGGTCCTTTTGGGTACCCGTGGGATTGTCACCTTCGTATTTGATGTAAAGCTGTCGTACATCGAATTCACGTTCCAACGTTTTTGCACGGCTCAATCCCGTATCCCCCACTTCAAGGCTAATGATGTCCTCAAAACATTCTAACCGATCTACCATCGATTTAGATGCATCCTTGACGAATTGGCTTAGTTTTCTCGCCTCTGCAGAGACCTTATTTTCAGACGTTTTTACACCATCCTTTAAATTCATATGACTTGCTTCTTACTGATTTCTGAAATAAAAGTGGTCACTGATAATTTTTTACTAATTATCATCGTTCTCACAAAAAAAACAGTTACTAAATCCGTTATGCATAATGGACCGATAGGTAGAAAATCGCAGTTCGAGTGCTCAATCTTAAAATCAAATGATGGTAAGATTGGGTGGATCGAGAACCTTTTATGTACCAAACGGTTCTCGATACTAAATTCCCTCCCGAAAAAGGTCGTGAAAATTACTCGAAGTGATATAGCTTCATATACCTAAAATCAAAATGCACAACAGGTAGTACATAGGTACAGTTTAAAACGATCATATGGTAAATTTTAACAATCGATTTTCTGAAGGATAACTACCTAGGGCGTATTTGTTGAGAACATCGACAAAGCTACACCTTCAAAAATTAACATGGAACAAGACTGCTCATATTCTAATTTTGACTAATTTTTAAATAACTTTTAACGAATGAGAAACCACCCAATCCTTCTTTTTGTTTCCCTCTTATTTTGTTTTACCATTGACGCACAGGACGAGCTTCCTTTGAAAATTGACAATTCTAAAATCAAGCCTCTTCAAAAACTATTGGATAGCTCTTTACAGAATAGCTTGCGCGAGGAGCTCACCTCCCATGCCCACTGGAACGACCTGATCGCACAGAAAAAAATGGCCGTCGGCTTAGTAGACTTAAGCGACCCGGAGAACGTTCGCTTCGCCCGCGTAAACGGGAATTTTATGATGTACGCCGCCAGCTTACCCAAAATCGCTATATTATTGGCGGCCATGGATGCCATTGAAAAAGGGGAGTTGAAGGAAACGCTGGAAGTGAAGAAGGACATGCGCTTAATGATCAGCAAATCCGATAACGCAGCCTCTACAAGAATGATCGATCGTGTAGGCTACCAAAAGATAGAAGATGTTATGACCGACCCGAAATATGCCTTTTACGACGAACAAAAAGGAGGCGGACTATGGGTAGGCAAACGGTATGGAGGAGGTGGCGACACCAACCGTGAACCCCTGAAGAATCTGAGCCATGCCGCATCGGTTACCCAAGTATGTAGGTATTATTATTTACTGGCCAACGGTAAATTGGTCAACGCAAAACGGTCGAAGCAAATGTTGGACATTATGGAAGACCCGGAATTGCACCATAAGTTCGTAAATACACTCGATAAGATAGCCCCGAACGCCCGTTTGTTCAGAAAATCGGGCTCATGGAGAACCTACCACTCAGATTCTATCTTGGTCTGGGGGAAGGATAAGGACCGCAGGTACATCTTGGTCGCCTTGATCGATGATGCCAATGGGGAACAAATTATCAGGGATTTAGTGAAACCCATTGAAAAGGTCTTAAAAAAGCCTGTACTTTAGGCCCTGGAAACGTAAAGAGTTCCATTGCTTGATGGTAGAAAAAATTATAAAAAGAATTTTTGACGTACGGGAAGGTGAATTCAAAGTGTCTCTTTGGATGCTTGCCTACATTTTTTTGATCATAGGGGTCCTACTGATCATCAAGCCCACGGTCAATGCGCTGTTCCTCTCAGAATTGGGGATAGAGCAACTGCCCTTTGCCTTTTTATTGGTGGCCATCACGGCGATTACCACGAGCTATTTTTATTCAAAGGCGGTCTCCACCTTTTCCCTTAAAAAGGTCATGGAGGTGACCATTATAAGTTCGATCGTTATTTTAATCGGACTGGGTATTTTGTTGTCCCTAAACGTGGTCAGTGGCGTAGTGCTTTACTTTTTTTACGTGTGGGTAGCCATTTATGCGGTGCTGTCCGCTTCCCAATTTTGGGTGTTGGCCAACTTGGTCTTCAATATTCGGGAAGCAAAAAGATTGTTCGGTTTTATAGGGTCAGGTGCCATTTTAGGGGGTATTATCGGCGGGTATCTCACCTCTATCCTTGCGCCCCTCATCGGCAACGAAAATTTAATGTTCGTGGCTGCCGTGCTACTGTTCTTTTGTATTCCGTTGCTGCGTAAAATCTGGAATATACGGGTCCGTAAAAATGGCGAACTTAAAAAACATAAGAACCCGTCCAGCTCAATTGCACCTCCCTTAAAACTAATATTGAAATCGAGACACCTTACCTATATCGCCTGTATCGTTGCGGTAAGTGTGGTCGTGGCCAAATTGGTCGATTACCTCTTTAGTGGATATGCCTCCCTAGAAATCACCGATGCAGATGAACTGACCGCCTTTTTTGCCTTTTGGTTCTCCACCTTTAACCTACTTTCTTTAGTGATCCAATTGTTTTTTACACATAGGATCGTAGGGATTTGGGGCGTAGGGTTTTCGTTGTTATTGCTCCCAATCGGAATTTTCGGGGGTAGCCTATTATTCTTGATACTGCCCGAACTTTTGGCGGTGGTGGTCATTAAAGCCATGGATGGCGTCCTCAAACAATCCATCCATAAAAGCGCATCAGAGCTATTGACCCTCCCATTGCCCTTCGACCTAAAAAATAGAACCAAATCGTTCATTGATGTGGTGGTCGACAGTTTGGCTACGGGTATCGCCGGTTGCTTATTGATTTTTGTCGTGCGTGGGTTGGATTTACCGTCCGTATACATCGGCATACTGATCATTATCCTGGTATGCCTATGGCTCTACTTTATTTACAAGGTGCGCATAGAGTACTACAAGACCTTTCGGACGAACCTAGAGGTATTGACCGATGCCCCCAAAAAAGCTAAAAAGATAGCGGCGGCAAAAACCTCGGTCGTCGCCGGCATGCGTACCGTCTTTAAAAATGGAACGGAGGAGCAGATTCTTTTTATGCTGGATAAATTAATGGAAATCAACGACAAGCGATTTGCGAACGATGTTGAATTTCTGTTGAATCACCCCTCGAACAAAGTCAAAAAATCTGCCATACAGAACCTGTATTTTTTGAACGGACAGACGATGACCGCTCAAGTATCGGAATTATTGAATATTGAGGACAACGAACTCACGATCGCAACCTTGGCCTATATTCTAAGCTTTGCCCATAAGGACAAATCGTACGTGTTCGATGCCTATCTAGAGCACCCCAACCCGCGTATCGCTTTGGCGGCATTGTTCTGTTTGGCGCGGGCGGCAAAAGACAACTATTCGTTGAAGCAGCGGTATTCGGTGAGCGATCGCATTTCAAACGCGCTCGAACAAGCACTATGTAAGGGGCATGGGAACGGGGAGCTGGAAACCATCATCAACAGTATAGGCGTTGCCAACATTCCTGCGTTCAATGATACGCTGGTCGGTTTCCTCTCCTCCACCGATACACGAATTCTGAACAGCACCATTTTAGCCATTGGCCATACCAACGATGTTGAAATGGTACGGCATATCGTACCCATGCTACAGCAAAAACCGTTCAGGGAGACCGTAATTGCTGCATTCAAGCAATTTGGCCCTCCTATTTTGGCCTTTTTACGCAAGACCATTCAGGAGCGAACGGAACCTTTGCCGGTTATCCGGTTTATTCCAATGGCCATGCAAAGCTTTTACTCGAAAGAAGCCGTACAACAATTGTTGATGGTCTTGAACGATAGGGACCTGACGGTGCGCTTAGAGGTAGTTCGTGCGTTAAGTGCCATCCGTTCCACACATCCGCAGTTGAAATTCAATAGATTCAAGGTCGTATCGGTTATTTTTGAGGAATGTAAACTTCACCATCAGACCTTGAGTGCCATGCATACCCAAATCATTATATCGTACCGCAATCGGACCAAATCGAGGAAGGAAATCGGAGATGCGGAACGCGATGCCCGCACCAGTTTATTAGAGCTTTTAGAACGCAGGTTGGACTCGGGTCTGGAACGTATTTTCAAATTGCTGGAACTCCGTTATCAACAAAAAGATGTAGCCATCGCCTACGAGGGGCTGTTAAGTCATAAGCAGGAAGCCCAACAAAATGCCATTGAATTTTTGGATAATCTATTGACCGGAGAGCTTAAACGTAAACTGCTTCCCATCATCGAAGATTCTGCGCTTGACATTTCTTCGGAAGAAGAACTTCAAAAGATCAAACATAAAATACCTACGGAGCAGGAATGCTTTAAATTACTGTTGCAAGGCAACGACTTAAAAATCAAATTGGCGGTGTTATACCTTATACAGCAACAGGGAGAACTAAAATACCTGCCCATTTTAGAGCAATACTTGAACCATACGGACCCTAAGGTACGTAGTTTTGCCCATCATGCACACGACCATATTTCGAACACAATGCACCAAAATACATGAAACCGTTACCGCAATTTAAAGTATTGAAAACGAAACTACGGCAACTGTTTGCCTGGGTTCGCAAGCATCCTTTATTAACGATGGCGTATGGTTTTCTTTTTGGGGTGGTGAGCATTTTGCTATTGTTCCTTTGTACCTATTGGGGTGCTTTTGGCCCTATTCCGAAAGAGGCAGAATTGCGCTCTTTGAAAAATCCCGTCACCTCTACCCTTTATGGCAGCGACGAAAAGCCCCTCGCCTACTACTATTTGCAAAACCGTTCGAACATAGACAGTACCGAACTGAATCCTTTTCTGATCAATGCGCTGATCGCGACCGAAGATGCCCGATTTTACACGCATTCAGGAATCGATTATAGGAGCTATGGAAGGGTGTTGGTCAAATCGATTCTTATGGGTCAAGGTACCGGAGGCGGAAGTACCATCAACCAGCAAATCGCCAAAAATCTCTTTGGAAGAAAAAAACAATTTTTTCTGTCGACCCCTATCAACAAAATTCGGGAAATCATTATTGCCAAACGGTTGGAAAACATCTATAGCAAAGAAGAGTTACTGCTCCTCTATTTCAATACCGTGTCTTTTGGAGAAAATCTTTATGGGGTGGAAATGGCCTCTGAACGTTTTTTTAGCAAGAGCCCCAAAGCCCTGAGCGTTTCAGAAAGCGCCACCTTGGTCGGACTCTTAAAGGCCCCGACGTATTACAACCCAAGAGTCCACCCAGAACGTGCGGAAACCCGGCGTAACCTGGTTTTATCGCAAATGGTAAAATACGGATACCTCTCTGCTGCGGACGCCGAAACGGCAAAAACGCCCTTGGAGCTACACTACCGGCCCGCTGAAAAAACATCCTCCCTAACGGGCTATTATAAAGATATTGTAGCCGAGGAGTTTGCACAATGGGCGGAAGCCAACCCGACCGAAGACGGTCAAGTGCTAACTGTAGAAAGAGACGGCCTACATATTTATACGACCCTCGACCCCTACGTTCAAAAGTATATTGAGCAGGCCATGAACCGGCAAATAGAACGTCTTCAAAAGCTAATGAAAACAAATTGGACCAGTGCCTCAACCGAAGGTGGAAAGGACGTACTGTTGGAGAAATTGATCAACGATTTGCCATTGGTCAAAAATTTAAAGGGGCAAGGCAAAAGCAAAGCCCAGATCGACGAAATAGTATCGGCACAGAAACCAAGAACCTATTGGGAAATCGGTAAAGGATTCAACGAAAGACAACAATCCCTCAGAGACTCTGTAGTCGATGCCATTATAAGGCTACACACCGGTATGGTGGTAATGAACAGCCGCACCGGGAACATTATGGGTTATTTAGGAGGTATCGACTACGGTTTTTCGCAAACAGACCACATTCAAACTCCCAAACAGGTAGGGTCTACGTTTAAGCCGATTACCTACCTCACCGCGCTGGAAAGTGGTGAAGAGCCCTGTAATTTCTACGATAACCGGCTGCTTACGTATTCAAAATATGAAAATTGGCAGCCTAGAAATTCAAACAATACGTACGGTGGCAGTTACAGCCTGCATGGTGCCCTGGCAAATTCGGTCAATACCGTTTCGGTTGCGTTACAGCTCAAAATGGGAAATGAACGTGTAACCAACATGGCTGAAAAAATGGGCATTGGCACCACAATTCCCCAAGTACCTTCCATGGTTTTAGGGACTGCGGAGATTTCGCTTTTTGAAATGGTAAAGGCCTACGCCAGTATTTCAAATGGGGGCCGTGCCTTAAAACCCCACATTATCGCCCGTATTGAAGATCAAAACGGCACCGTGCTATATACCGCCAAGTCCTCGTCGGGACCTAGGGTAGCCTCCGAAAATAATGTAAAAGCTTTACAACAAATGATGCATGGGGTACTCACCGAAGGCACCGGCAGTGGTTTTGCCGCCTATGAAATTCCTTTCAACATCATAGGAAAAACAGGGACTACGCAGAACAATGGGGACGGCTGGTTTATTGGCTGTTCGCCAGAACTGGTTATCGGCGCTTGGGTCGGCACCTTGGATAAACGTGTACAGTTGGGAAGGGGTTCGGGTGCGCAAACGGCAATGCCTTTGGTGGCGTCGGTCTTTAAAAGTTTATCGAGCTGGAAAAATCCTATGCTGAGTAACTTTGAGTTCGAAAATAGGTATTTTCCCTGTCCCGCATACGTAGAAAGTGAGGCCACAGAGGCTTTTGAACTTTTTCAGAACGACAGTACCTATATCCAACAAATGCAATTTAGGGATTCGTTGGAGTTGTCCAGATCTATGGAGCTCGATTCGTTACAATCTGGCAAAATCGTGATTCCCGATAGCTTGGGTATTCAGATACCGACCGATAGCATGCTACCCGTAAAAGACAGTATTCTTTAAGAAAATAGGCATATCCACCTTGTTCATCGAGCTATTTTCGGGGATAACTATTTTATTTCTTGTACTTTAAAGGAATCAACGTATTTTAGGTTATCCCTCAACAACTACATCTATGGCAAGATTCATCATGAAATCAAAAGAAGAAATAGGAAGGTCGCCCGATGAACTTTTCCATAGGGGTGAAAAGAAAATCGAGGACGTTCTCATTAGGGTCATCGATTTTGATGCAACCAAAATTGAGGAAAACGCACTTAAAAAGGTAGCGGATGCCGTGGCGTATCAAGAGAAAAATACCGTCACCTGGCTGAATATAGATGGGCTCCACAATCCGACCATCATGCGGGAAATTGCAGAAGGCTTCAACCTTGATGAGCTGGTTCTTGCCAATGTGATGAACACCACCGCAAGGCCTACCGTACATGAATTTGAAAACTGCATCTTCATCTCTATCAAAATGTTGCAGTTGAAGGAGGAAACCAACACGATCATGGTAGAGAACCTCAGCCTGATTCTAACAAAATCGGTTCTTATCTCCTTTCAAGAAAGTAAGGGGGACGTGTTTGAACCGATCCGGGAACGCATACGCAAAAAAAGGAAAAGGATTCGCAATGGATGGACCGATTACCTCGCCTTTGCGCTCTTGGATATCGTCATCGACAATTACATTTATATTTTAAGCGTGCTGGGTGAAAAAATAGAGGCCCTTGAGGAGAGTGTAGGCGACCAACCCAATAAATCCATCATAAAAAAAATAAATACCTACAAACGCGAGTTAAACTTTTTAAGGAGAAATATAAGACCTGCCAAAGAAATGATTTTGGTGCTTTCGAAGATGGAATCAGAATTCATTTTTAGCTCGACCTATATCCATTACAAGGAATTAAAGGACAATATCAACCAAGTAACCGAATCGTCGGACAGCTACCGGGAAATTTTAAACGACCAATTGAACCTGTACCATACCTCCATTAGCACCAAACTGAACGACGTAATGAAATTCTTGACTATTTTTTCCGTCATTTTTATTCCGTTGACGTTTATCGCCGGTATTTATGGAACCAATTTCGACAATGTTCCAGAACTGCACTACCAGTATAGTTACTACATCATGTGGGGCGTGATGGTGACCGTAGCCATTTTAATGTTGATTTATTTCAAAAGAAGAAACTGGTTTTAACATGTATGCTGTTGGTTTTTGGTTACTAAATAAAACAACACTCATCACGTATTAAAAAAACCTATCACAAAATAATAGTTCACAAAGCGTGTAATACTTAAATCTTTAACGATCCCGATGAAAAAAACATTCACCGTAACGCGGCTTGCATTTAAAACG
>JBARCC010000433.1:0-1672 GCA_049793635.1 Maribacter sp.
AGTCTACGTTGACAAATGATGGTTTGGAGGTGGTAAAACAAATCTCAAATGCACTTAAAAACAATACTTCCCTTGCTATTTCAATTGAAGGTCATACCGATAATGGTGGGGATGTCGCACACAATCAAACGTTATCGGAGGCTAGGGCCAATGCGGTAAAAAGCCAACTCATCGCAAATACTATTGCCGAATCAAGGTTAAAAAGTATCGGGTTTGGCCAATCAAAACCGTTGGTTCCAAATGAGAATGCCGAAAATATGGCGAAAAATAGGAGTGTGGAGTTGATACGCATCGACTGATTCTTTTAGTAATATGGGGTTGCCGCGGTGCTGTTTTGATTGGCCACCGCTGTCAGATACGATTTAGAGAACAATTCCAATTTTAAATCCGCCCCAATCGGCCGTGCTACCAGTTTTAAATTCTTTGGTAATTGTGCTTCGTGCGTATTCGAGATACACGTTGCTACATCTTACAATAAGCCCAAAGTCCAGTTGTGCGGTCACGCGTTCGAGGTCGTTGGCCGCAATACGATACCGGTTATCGGTAGTGAATACGCCGCCCTGCAAAGTAGCATCATAGCCCACACCCGTAACCATTGGCTGTGCATATACAAACACATTAAACTTGGAGGGGTTGCCGGGTAGCGAAAATGGACTCCCCAATACCCCTATAGTCGTGTTGAGGCCAATGCTGGCATTGGTGAACAAGGTACCTAATTGAAATGAGGCTATCGATTGTAACGACACAATATCTCGGTATCGAAACCATTGTTTTTCGAAATGCATACCGTAGTTAAGTACCACATCGTTCTGGATTTGATTGTCCCACCCACCGGGAATCTTGTTGCCGGTAAGCGCATGTATTTTGGTCTGCATTTCCCTCCCGAAAGCACCCGGACCTATCAAACCCAAACTTAGGGATTGGGACCATCTTGTTTTATGAACGGTATCCAAGGAAACGGTAAAACTTTTTAGATAGAGGGCTGCGGCAAAAGGCCGGTCTCCCATTTGAATTTCCGGACTCACGAAATCACTTGGAGTGAAACCGATATGCTCTATTGTAATTCCGAAGGTATTGGAGGTGTGTTTAGGCTTTACAAAAGCAAATTGGATAGGATTCTTTTCAAAAAGGGGATCAACGAACTCAAAACTATAGCCTTGGGTATAATTTTTATCCGTCGCGGCGAAAAAGTCATTTTCATAATTCAGGCGTAGGTACGATTCCGTTCCCATATCCTTGAACGATTCCAAATGCTTTATTTTTTGACCGAAGTTGACGGCAGAGGCAAGCAGCAATAGAAGCGAAATTGATTTCATTACAATACGTACGGGTAAAGAATCTGGGAGGTTTTGTTTTGGGTTCATTTTTTCATCCTAAAGCATATTGCCAATACGCGAATAAGACTTGCCCTTCCTTTTAGGTGAAAGGGTAATTGATACCCCTGATTTTTCCCCTTAGACTTCAGAGCAGGAAATCGATTTATCTCTAAAGGATTGCCGCTATCGCATTTTTGTAAAGCACTAGGTACCTATGCTCAACCCCTTTTACGTAACATGGTCAAGGTAAATCCACCAAGGGTGAAGATCAACATTCCCATTATTCCCCATAACCACCATTCATTTTCGAACAGTGGCGTTTGTGCTGGTGTCGCTTTTTTAGGTAGGGTCTGTAA
>JBARCC010000434.1:0-17947 GCA_049793635.1 Maribacter sp.
TATAAATACGACCGTATCGCTGCAGTTCTTCCGCGAATTCCGCGGCCAAAACAGAATGCCATTTCGTAGGAAAATAGCGGAATGCATTTCGGATGGCCCGTTGCTTTTCTTCAATGGATAGAATGTCCTTGCGTTTTGGCGCGTGGGATACCTGCGGATCACGTTCTTTTTTTAAAGGTAGTTCAGAGGGGATTCCGGTTTGTATCCGTTTTTTGAAGTCCATTTTTTTTAAGTTAAAGAGTAAAGAATAAAATAGTAAAAGAGTGAACTCGTTGGTTAGTGAGATAATTTTTTTGGAGTGATAGAAAAACAATAAACGCAGTGCAGTCAAATCACCCCCTGTTGAACTCCTATAGCTATTGCGCCCGATAGGAATTCCCTCTTTGGGGGTTAGTGGTCTTATCCATGTTTATCAAATACCAGTTTCCCTTTTTTCCAAATCATGCAGGGTTTTAAATTTCCTTGATGATATAGAATGTCCTGATAATGGTCTGAATGGAAAACGGCCAAGTCTGCCAATAGGCCTTTTTCCAATTTCCCCCGGTCTTTTAAGTGTAACGCTGCCGCAGCCCTGAACGTTATTCCAGAAAGAATCTCGGCATTGGTCAATTTTTCAAAAGCCCCTAGAATACTGGCTTGGGTCAATAAATCTCCCATAGGGGCGGATCCGGGATTATGGTCACTTGCAATGGCAAGGGCTCCACCGGCATCCAAAAGCTTGCGGGCAGGCGCAAACGCACATCCCAAGCCAATGGATGCTCCGGGTAGGGCAGTGGCAATGGTATCGCTTTTGGCCAAAAATGCTATTTCGTTGAGGGTACATGCCTCTAAATGATCCGCACTTACGGCATTGAAATCTACGGCAACCTTGCTGCCCCCGGTACTAAACTGATCGGCATGTACGGTAATATCAAAACCAAGCTCCTTCGCCTTCTTAAAATAAGGTGTTATGTGATGCGCGGAAAAAGCACTTTTCTCAATAAAGGCATCAATGCGGGTGGTCAATCCTTCCTCTAAGAGTATTGGAAAAAGCTGGCTGCCCATCAGGTCTAGATATGCTGTTTCCGTACCCTTAAAATCTTTGGGTAACATATGTGCGGCAAGGCAGGTAGCGATTACATCGGGCATTGCCTCCACATCGGCATCCCTGATTGCCCGAAGCATTTTTAGTTCTTCATCGACCGTTAGGCCATATCCACTTTTGACTTCAATGGTGGTCGTACCGTTCTTTAAATGTCTATTGGCCAACTTAACGGTGCTTTTCGTCAGTGCCTCTTGGGTCGCTTTTCTGGTCTCCGTTACCGTATCCCAAATACCCCCGCCAGAGGTTGCAATTTCAAGATAGGTCTTACCTGCATTGCGCATGGCATAATCGGATGCCCTTGAGCCCCCAAAGCAAATGTGCGTGTGCGCATCGATGAAGCCCGGAACGCAGACATGATTCCCCTTTAGATAAACCATCTCGGCATGTGGATATTGTTCTTTCAGGTGTTCGAAATTTCCAATTGCTAAAATGTGGTCACCTGTGGTCACTATTCCTCCATTGTAAATCACCAAGAGCGCATCATCCTTCACCGGCCCTTTTAACGGGATATCGGTCATGGGAACAAGCTGTTTGAAAGGACCTATTATGTTTATTTTTTCCATGGATCTAATAGTTTTCAAAATCTTTAGAATATGCGGTTTTCAAGGAAATGGCATGTTCTTTTTGGACACGTTCAACGACTTTCATAATGGTCTGGTCCTGAATCATCGCAATGCCCTTTTCAATATCATCGGCAAAGACACGGTCTTTGGTTGCGAAAGCCACCTGCTTGCGTACGGCCGAATGTACCTCATCTAAATAGATTCCCGATTTCAAGGGTTTTCTAAATTCAAAAGCCTGGGTAGCGGTCAATAATTCTATGGCGAGAATTTTTTCGACATTTCCGATGACCTGCAAGGCCTTTCTTCCCCCAATGGACCCCATGCTTACATGGTCTTCTTGGCCCAAAGAGGTGGGTATACTGTCTGCGCTAGACGGGAAACATAGTCCTTTATTCTCACTAGCCAAGGCTGCCGTGGTGTATTGTAAGATCATATAGCCCGAATTAATGCCCGTAGTGTTCATCAAGAGTTTGGGTACTCCGGGACTGTTGCCTTCCAATGCCAAGTAAATGCGCCTGTCGGAAATATTTCCTAATTCAGATGCCGCCAAGCAAGCATAATCCAAGGCCATGGCCAAAGGCTGGCCATGAAAATTACCTCCGCTGATGGTCAATGTATCATCGATGATCACAGGATTGTCGGTTACGGAATTCAATTCTACTTCTACCAATTCTTTCAAATGTAACCAGGCCGTTCTGGAGGCTCCATGCACCTGTGGGATACAACGAATGGAGTACGGGTCCTGTACTTTTTCGCAATCGATATGGTCTTCCATAATTTCAGAGCCCTTCAATAGCTTTTTGACCCTTTTGGCTACGTGCATGTTGCCTTTGAACGGCCGTAATGCATGTAGTTCGTTGTAAAAAGGTTTCACCGATCCTTGAAGCCCCTCGATCATCATGGCGCCAATTATATCGGCTTGGGCCAAGAGGCCGTGCATTTTGGCTACGGCCATTACCCCATGCGCGGCGATAAATTGTGTGCCGTTGATCAGCGCCAAACCTTCCTTGGGCCCGAGGGCTATAGGATTCAATCCTGTTTTTTCGAATAAAATGGATGTGGCGATGGTCTCGTTCTTGTAAACGACTTTTCCAAGACCTATCAAAGGCAGAAAGAGATGCGATAAGGGGGCCAAATCACCCGAAGCACCTACAGAACCTTGCGACGGTACTATCGGTATTGCATCGTTTTCGATATGCCAGATGATTCTTTTGAGGGTTTCTAAGGCAATGCCAGAGTATCCCTTTGCCAATGATTGTGCCTTTAGAATGAGCATCAGTTTGGCAATAATGGTATCTACCGGTGCGCCCACGCCGACACTGTGGCTCTGCAGGATATTGGTCTGTAGGATATGGGTTTCCGCTTTTGATATTTTAGTGGTACACAAGGGACCAAAACCCGTATTTATCCCATATACGGGATGGCCCTTATCAACGATACGCTGTACAATTGCCCAACTCTTGGTTATTTTTTCTGTACTGGCATCCGTAAGTGTAGTGGAAACGGCTCCATGGGCTATGGCTAAAGCTTTCCCGGAAGTTAGTCGGTCTTCCCCTAATTTGAATCGTTCTTTAGCCATAGTGCTCCCTTTTTGATTTAGACTAAATTTAATACCTATTTTTGATAATCGGTAATATCATTTTCATCATCAATCCATAACTATGGGTAATCAATTAGAATTACGTCACTTCACTTATTTCTTGGCGGTAGCGGAAGAATTACACTTTAGGAAGGCCGCAGAAAAACTATTCATCTCCCAACCCGGGTTAAGTCGGCAAATAAAACAAATGGAAGAATTCTTGGAAACCCGATTGTTCGAGCGTAACAAGAAAAAAGTGTCGCTAACGCCTGCCGGACATTATTTAAAGGAGGAAACGAAATTCATCTTCAGCCATTTGGAAAAAGTAGGGCGGCAGTTGCAGTTGATCGGGGAAGGCAATAGTGGGGAGTTGCGGATAGGATTTTTAGGTTCGGCCATGCAAGCGGTCATCCCGAACCTGTTATTGAAATTGAAGGATAGTTACCCCAAGGTAAAGACTTCTTTAGAAGAGCTTTCGAATACCGCACAGGTAGACGCCGTTTTGAAAAATGAGCTGGATATCGGTTTTGTACGCGTTGCCAGGGTGCCGAGTACCTTACAGATGCAAACCGTTTTCAAAGATACCTTTTCGGTAGTGCTACCAGAAAATCATGCGATACAAAGAGATGGGTTCGAAGGGGTTCACCAATTTGAAAATGATGATTTTATCTTGTTCAGCCAGGCCTATAGCCCCTTTTATTATGATACCATAATGAGTATTTGTCAGGATGCTGGTTTTGTCCCTAAAATTTCACATAAATCGGTTCATGCGCATACCATTTTTAAATTGGTCGAAAACCATATGGGCATCGCCATTGTGCCCACGGCTTTACAAAAAGGATTTGACATGCGGGTGAGGTTTATCGAATTGAAAGAAATTCCGCAACGCGCAGAACTTTCGGTGATTTGGAAAAAAGAACATACCAACCCGGTGTTGAAGAATTGTATGGAGCTGTTATTTGGGTAGACGGGAAAAGTGAAAAAGTGAAAAGTTAAGAGTGAAAAGTGTAGAGAAGTTGAGAGTTAAGAGTGAAAAGTGAAAAGTGAAAAGTGAAAAGTGAAATTTTAGGATTTTAGCTGGGGAAAAGTTCTTTTTCTAACTTTGAAATAATTTTTTAACGGAGAACGGAGCTTACTGAGCGTAGCCCAAATAAACAATGAACAACATGGTACTGGATAGTATTAAAAATCGAAGATCAATTTTTCCGGCGCAATACAACGATACGCCTATTGCCGATGCAGATATCGAAAAAATAGTGGAGGCTGCGAATTGGGCGCCAACACATCGAAAAACCGAGCCATGGCGGTTTAAGGTAATTCAAGGAGCTGCAAAGGAGCGGTTGGGGCTGTTCTTGTCGGAAAAATATGAGGAAATGGAACCACGGCCTAAAATGATGAAAATTAAAAAGCTACAGGAAAATCCTAAGAGGGCCGGTGCGATTATTGCAATCTGTATGCAGCGTGACCCGAAGGAATCGGTGCCGGAATGGGAAGAAGTAGCGGCGGTGGCCATGGCGGTGCAAAACATGTGGCTCGTATGCACCGATATGGGCATAGGAGCGTATTGGTCCTCACCGGGCATTAGTGCCCATATGGGAGAATTCTTCAAACTTAAAGAAGGGGAAAAATGCCTCGGCTTCTTTTATATGGGATATTTTGATGGGGCTATACCAGAGGTCACCCGAAATCCGATTGAAGCCAAAACAGAATGGATTACCCGATAATACAGCACAGTCGTTTAGTCGAAATAAGGGAATAATTCCGATTTATAGGTCCATGCCTTCGATATAAAAAGTCCAAGAAAAACGATGGCTACCATGAATTTGAGGAAGGTACCCGTAAGAAATCCTAAAAAAGAACCAAAAGCCGCTTTTGTAGCGGTTTTTTTGTCCGCTTTATTCAAAAGCTCCCCGATTAAGGCACCTACAAAAGGCCAGATGATAATGCCAAAAGGTCCTAGAATTGGGAAAACGAGGGATACGATCAAACCTATCGTAGTGCCGATTACACCAGCACGGGTACCGCCGAATTTTTTAGTCCCTATGGCGGGAATGATATAATCCAGAGCAATAACGATCAGGGCAACAATAAGAGTGATGGCAAGAAAAGTCCAGTTCATGGGGATAGCCTTTGTAGCATACAGCAGTAACAGGCCTACCCAACTGATGGGTGGCCCCGGTAAAACGGGAAGAAAGCTGCCTAGAATGCCGATAAGCATTAAAAGAAATCCAAGAAGCACCAATAACATATCCATTGTATAAACCTATAGTTGATTAGACTAAGGTACTGCGCAATTGTTACAGATAGTAATCCGGTCTTCTAATTTATCAACTAAAAAATTAGTTTGAACTAAATATTTAGTTATATTTGATGAACTAAAAGATTAGTTGAATGAAACAATTGACAAAGGCGGAGGAAGAAGTGATGCACATTTTATGGCAGCTACAGCAATGTAACGTTGCAGCAATTATTGAACAATTGCCAGCGCCAAAACCCGCCTACAACACCGTGTCCACCATCGTGCGAATTTTGGAGAATAAAGGTTTTGTGGATCATGAACAAGAGGGTAGGGGTCATGTTTACTATCCAGTGGTTCAGAAATCGGATTATAGCAATCAATCCATTACAAAGTTGGTCGACAATTATTTTCAAGGATCCTTTAAGAGTATGGTATCGTTCTTTATGAAGAAAAATGATATGGGCCTTGCCGAACTGGAAGCTGTATTGAAGGAAATTAAAAAAGCCGAGGATACCACCAAAAGCAATAAAAAATAGAATTCTAAAAATGATTTAAATGGGACATTACATTCTAGAATGCATTGCCTTTCAACTGACTTTCTTATTGATCTATGATTTCTTCTTAAAAGGAGAAACTTTTTTTCAATGGAACCGTTGCTACCTGTTGGGAACTTATGTATTGTCGATGGTGTTACCTATAGTAAGAATAGAAGCCTTTAAGGAAGCGGGGCAGAAAACTTTTGGCGGATATCCTGCATTTTTGTGGAATTCCCAAGATACGGAAGTAACGCTGGGAGTCCATGATGCCAACCACTGGCAGCTATCTTGGCAAGAAGGCATCTTATATGCTGGCATGTTCCTTGCCGCCATGTGGTTCTTTGTTAAAATTAGACAACTGCACGTATTAAAGAAGCGGGGCAAACAAGTTATATATCCAAATTATACACAGGTTATCGTTCAAAACAGTGCAATTGCCTTTTCGTTTTTCAGGTCTATTTTCTTGGGGGATAAAGTAGTTGCCAAAGAACATCGAAGCATTATTGCCCATGAATTAGTGCATATAAAACAGGGACATACTTGGGACTTATTGTTTTTTGAGCTCATGCGGATCATTGGGTGGTTCAATCCTCTGGTCTACGTGTATCAAAGCCGTACTGCTGAATTACATGAGTTCATTGCCGATGCAAAGGTTGCCAAGGACCATAAAAAAGAGCACTATGAACAGCTACTCTTGCACGTATTTCAAACTGAACATATTTCATTCATCAATCAATTTTTTACAAAATCATTAATCAAAAAACGAATCGTCATGTTACAAAAAACGAAATCCAAGAAAATCTGGCATTTAAAGTATTTATTGTTGGTTCCTGTGATAATGGGAATGTTGGTGTATACTTCTTGTGAAAACAATCCATCAGATAGTGAAAAGTTGGGGGAGGTTATAGTCGTTGGTGCTATTGAAAATATGACTGTTGAAGAAGAAAAAGAGGTATTTACCAAACTCATAGATCTATCTGTTCAACCAAAAGACTGGGAATTTATGATAAAGGACCAACATTCAACTATTTTATTCACAAAACCTACTAATGAAAGTTCGTTTATCTCTGGTCCCGGAGGTATCCCTATTAAAGCCAGTATGCAGATTACTTCTAAAATTTTGGGCGAAGATTTTTCTATGTTCGATACAGAAGTAGGGAATAAGATTAAGTTAGAATCGATGGTGTCCTTTGCCGTAGCGGATGAGGTTCCGGTTTTTCCTGGGTGTGAAAATGCGGCAGACAAAAGGGCCTGTTTTAATGAAATGATGCAGCGGCACATTAGCAAGAATTTTTCTTATCCTGTTGAAGCACAAAAAGCGGGTATTGAAGGAAGGGTAAGTGTGATGTTCATAATAGACAAAAAAGGTAGTGTAAGTCATTTGCAAATGAGGGGCCCTGATAAGGTTCTTGAGCAAGAAGTACAGCGTATAATTTCAAAGTTGCCTAAAATGACTCCTGGCATGGACAAGGGCAAGGTCGTTGACGTACCTTTTTCTATTCCTGTGGTATTTAAATTGGATACTGATACAGACTCAGCGATTCAATCAAAAAATAATGATTACGGGGATGGAATTCCTTTTGCGGTAGTTGAGAATGTTCCCATCTTTCCAGGTTGTGAAAATAGTAAGGATAAGCGCGCCTGTTTTAATGAGAAAATCCAACAACATATCGGCAAAAATTTTAAGTATCCGCTTGAGGCTCAAAAAGGAGCAATACAAGGTCGTGTGGGTGCCATGTTCATGATTACGGAAGAGGGAACTATAGCGAACATAGAAATGAGAGGTCCAGATGAATTGTTGGAGGACGAAGTGGAACGGATCATAAATCGCTTACCAAATATGTCCCCGGGAGAAAATGCAGGTAGACCGGTGAATGTCATATACTCAATACCCGTTAATTTCAAATTGCAATAAAAGGCATCGTAAATGAAACAACCGCTATTTGTAGTTCTTTTAATTTGTATGTCCAATACTTGGGCCCAAATTCCTTCTGCAGCGCTTGCGGACAGTCTTTTTGCTTTGGGCAATTATACCAAGGCAATTAACGAATATGCCAAAATTGGGGATGCTGCTGCAGGACTTCAAATTGCTAGGTGTTATAATGTAATTGGCAATTATGACAAGGCAATTATGACAAGGCAATTGCACAGTATCAATCCGTAATAGTGCAAAGTTCGGAATACCAATTGGCGCACTACGAGCTGGGCAAACTATTTTTAAAGATTAATAGGGCCCCGGAGGGGAAAGCGGTGTTTACGCACCTTGCTGACGCCTATCCCGGTAATACCGAATACCACTATCATTTGGGCGAAGCCTATAGCGCTTTGGATGAAAGAAAGGTAAGCCTAGAGCACTACAACAAAGCGGTACAATTAGACAGTACCCATTTGCGCAGCCTCTTTCAGCTTGCCAAATACCATACTATAAAGCAAGAACGGGATAATGCATTGCGCTACATTGATAAAGGACTTGAATTTTATGGAAATGACGTAGCGCTTATCAACCTAAAAGCCCTGGTCCTTTATAATGATTTTCAATATAAAAATGCGATACCCCTTTTTGAACGGGTTTTGGAATTGGGGGAAACCAAGGATTACGTGTACGAAAAGCTGGGCGATTGCTATACCAAAAATTGGGAATTTGAAAAGGCAAAAGAAATGTATGGTATATTATTACAACGGAATGACGCTAATTCCCAAACCTATTTTGATTTGGCCAGTGTCTATTGGAAAGAGGAAAAATTGGACAGCGCCAAGGCACTTATTAAAAAGGGTATGGAGGTTCAAAAACCCATTTTCGCATATGGTTATACTACTTTGGCGGATATTGCACGCCAAGAAAAGGATATGGAGACAGCTTTACAATTTTATAAACTGGCGCATGAAGAGGATGCAAATGATGCGCGAATCTTCTATAATATCTGTACGGTCGTCGACCAAATAAGGAAAGACCCAAAGGAGAAGTTGGACTATTATGAGAAATTTATAAAGTACTATCCAAATGAACACCCCTACTTTTATGAATCGGTAAGAAAACGGATTAGGGAATTAAAGGAACAAATCCATTTTACCAACGATTGAACTCCCCAAAAAAATCGTAATTTTCGCCATAGAACAGGTGTAATGGATCGATTTTTGCCCTTGCTGATAACACTCTTTGTAAGTTCATGTACCTTCTTTGAATCAAAGGAAAAAAGGACCCAAGAACTTATCCATGAAGAACTTGGTCAAATCGATTGGAACGAGGTAGATTCCTATCCTTATTTTACCACTTGCGATGAAACGGCCCCTAAATCACAACAAAAAGCGTGCTTTGAGCAAACCTTAACTGCTCATTTCCTGGAAACCTTGAATGAATTTGAATTTACCCTATCCGATAAAAATAGTGAAACCGTGGCCGTCATTTTTATCATCGATACCCTTGGTCAAATTAAGGTAACCGATATTGAAAAGGACGCATCGGTCAGTGAACAAATGCCAGAATTTGATGGGGTCATTAGCCAAAGCTTAAAGAATCTTCCTAAACTTGCACCTGCATTAAAGAGAGGGATTCCGGTGAATGCTAAATTTCGCATTCCCGTTCAATTAAATACAAATTAGTGAGTTTGGCGAACGAAAGAATTATTTTGGGTATTGATCCAGGGACTACCATCATGGGCTTCGGGCTCATCAAGGTAGTCGGTAAAAAGATGGAGTTCATTCAAATGAACGAACTGCTGCTTCAAAAATATAAGGATCCCTATACCAAATTGAAATTGATCTTTGAGCGTACGATCGAACTTATCGATACCTATCATCCTGATGAAATTGCCATCGAAGCCCCTTTCTTCGGTAAGAACGTACAGTCGATGCTTAAATTGGGCCGTGCCCAAGGGGTGGCCATGGCTGCCGGACTTTCACGACAGATTCCGATTACGGAATACCTTCCCAAAAAGATCAAAATGGCCATTACAGGAAATGGAAATGCAAGTAAGGAGCAGGTCGCCAAAATGCTACAGAGTGTGTTAGGTCTTAAGACCTTACCGACAAATTTGGACAGTACCGATGGCCTAGCCGCTGCCGTATGCCATTTCTACAATGAAGGCCGTGTAGCGGTAGGTAGAAATTATTCTGGATGGGATGCGTTTGTGAAACATAATGAAAAACGGGTCAAGAAGTAAGTAATCGCTATCAGCTTCAGGTTGCAGTATCAGTTAACAGTAAATGAATTTTATATGCAGTTTCAAGATCTTTTAGGATATAAGAAGTCCTTTGCATTGGCAATGAACATTTTTAAAGTATCAAAATCATTCCCACAGGAAGAAAGATATTCATTAACAGACCAAATTAGGCGTTCATCTAGAAGTGTGAGTGCTAACATTGCAGAAGCGTATCGTAAACGAAGATACCCCAAACATTTTATAAGTAAGTTGACGGATAGTGACGCTGAAAATTCTGAAACTCAAACATGGTTGGCCTTTTCTTTAGAATGTGAATATATAGGGAAAGAGACCTTTGAGAAGTTCATAAAGGAGAGCGAAGAAGTTGGTAAACTGATAAATTACATGATCAATAATCCAAAAAAGTTTGGTTCTGAGTGATACTGCCGTCTGATACTGGAAACTGAAAACTCAAAAAAGCTTTAATTGGAGAAAAATAGTAAAATAGAATCATACAAAATTCCCTCTTTGGGGGTCGGGGGGCTTTACATCCACATTCCATTCTGTAAGCAAGCCTGTCATTACTGTGACTTTCATTTTTCTACCTCCTTGGGGAAGAAAGCCGCTATGATCAGTGCCATAGCCAAGGAGTTGGAGCTACGCAAAGATGAATTTTCAGGGGAGGCCGTAGCGACCATTTATTTCGGTGGTGGTACCCCATCGGTACTGGAGACCTCAGAAATCGACTTTTTGATTTCTAAAGTCTACGAATGTTATCATGTGGTCGACGCCCCTGAAATTACGTTAGAGGCGAATCCCGATGATTTATCCGAAGAAAAAATACTGCAGTTGGCCGCAAGTCCGATCAACCGTTTGAGCATTGGTATCCAATCCTTCTTTGAGGAGGATCTAAAAGTGATGAACCGCGCACATAACGCTATTGAGGCAGAACAATGTCTTGCACTGGCGAAGCGGTATTTCGATAATATTTCGATCGATCTTATCTATGGGATGCCCAATATGAATTTGGCCCGATGGAGAGAAAATATAGACAAAGCCATTGCATTCAACATTCCACATATCTCAAGTTATGCATTAACCGTTGAGCCTAAAACGGCATTGGCCAATTTCGTGAAAAAGGGATTGATCGAGCCGGCTACCGATGAGGTGGCCCAAGAACATTTTGAGGTATTGAACGAGACCTTGCAAAATGCCGGCTATGAGTGTTACGAAACATCGAATTTTGCAAGGCCGGGGTTTTATTCTCAAAACAATTCGGCCTACTGGCAGCAGAAAAAGTATATGGGCATCGGGCCCTCCGCACATTCTTTCAATGGCAATGAAAGAGGTTGGAACATTAACAACAATCCAAAATACATAGCCTCCATCGAGCAGGGGATACTGCCCATGGAGGTTGAGGTCTTGTCTACGACCGACAAATACAATGAATACATCATGACGGGTCTACGCAAGGTATGGGGCGTTTCGTTGAAAAAGATTGAAATAGCGTTTGGCAATACCTATAAAGAATACGCTTTGCTACAGGCTGAAAAGTACATTGAAGCACATTTGTTATTTTTAGATGGGGATATTTTGAAAACGACCAAAAAAGGAATGTTTTTAGCGGACGGGATTGCTTCGCACCTGTTTATGATCAATCTAACGTAATATTAATCAACATATCTACCTTGGTTCCCTTTGCGCTGCAATGTATGACAGGACGTATTTTTGATTAAATTAGCAATATGAAATCCCTGAATGAGGTCCTACTTACTTTAGAGAAAAATAAGGGTAGGTTATTTTTTACCTATCCTATAAAATCTATGGCCATATTTGGTTCGTTCGCCAGAAATGAGGAGGATGACACTAGTGATGTAGATATATTGGTAGAGTTTCACGATAAAATAGGGGTTCGGTTTGTAGACCTGGCGAACGAACTTGAAAATTTGTTTGAATTAAAGGTAGATCTTGTTTCTAAAAACGGAATAAAAAAAAGATACCTTGAAGCCATTGAAGAAGACCTGATTTATGTCTAAAAGGGATAACAGACTTCTATTGATTGATATGCTTGAAGGAGCTGAGAAAATCCTTAAATATACCTCAAATTAGACTACGAAACATTTATGGACAATGAAATGGTCGTTGATGCCGTGACCCGTAATTTTGAAATTATTGGGGAAACGGCTAGTAGGATGGATTCAGATTTCAAGGATAAAAATCCAGACATTGAATGGATTAGGATAACGGGATTTAGAACTCGTATCATACATGAGTATTTCGGAATTGATTATGATATAATGTGATCGATCATTGCGGATTACCTCCCTGAATTAATACGCAGGATCAAAAAAGTAATACCCTAGAACGACTACCGATGAATGCAGTAAGAGTGCTGTTCGCAAGTAAAGCCGAATCAAGATTTAATGGATGAAAACAACGATCCACCATAAAAAAAAGGAATACCTGATTAATCTTTCTAAACCCTTGGATATTTCGATCCCAATTACTGGCAAGAAAGATAATGTGAATGCATGGTACGTGGATGCTCCCATGATCGAACCACATATCGATGGAGCATTTATTGGGAGCATCGCGGAAGGGGCCACGACCAATTTTTATGACATTACCTTTAACCCGCATGCGCATGGTACCCATACCGAAGGTGTGGGGCATATTTCGAAAGCGCACCATTCTGTTAACGCGCATATAAGAACCTTCTTCTTTTTAGCGGAAGTCGTAACGATCGCTCCCGGTAGATTGAAAGATGATTTCGTCATCACAAAAAGGCAGCTTCAAAATGCATTGGGGGATGCCCGGCCCGAGGCCCTGGTCATACGAACGATTCCCAATACCCAAGAGAAAAAGAGCAAGCAGTATTCGCATACCAATCCGCCCTATATATTGGCAGAAACCGCAGCGTACATGGTCGAGTTGGGGATTATGCATTTGCTGGTCGATCTGCCTTCGGTGGATAAAGAAAAGGACGAAGGAGCCTTATCGGCGCATAAAGCCTTTTGGGCTTTTGACGGAGAAATTCGCACAGCGGCGACGATAACCGAATTCATTTTTGTACCCAACACCGTTCGAGACGGCAGCTATTTTTTGGACCTACAGGTGGCACCCTTTGAAAATGATGCAAGCCCCAGTAGACCGGTGCTCTATAAAATAAAGGGACCATGAAGAACCTATTGAAATTAGAGGAGCTGGCCCTACTGTTTTTAGGGATATTCCTATTCGCATTATTGGGATTCCCATGGTGGTGGTTGCCTGTGTTGATCCTATTGCCCGATATCTCGATGGTCGGATATCTTGCTGGGGCAAAAACGGGAGCATACTGCTATAATGCGGCCCACCACAGGGGCGTTGCTATAGGACTTTATTTCTTAGGGATGTATTCTATGTGGCCCGTAGTACAATTAATAGGCACCATTTTTTTTATTCATATTGCCATGGACCGTATCTTTGGGTACGGACTCAAATTTGAAAAGGGGTTCAAATTCACCCATTTAGGTGAAATAGGACAGAAAAATGGATAATATCTTCGACACTTTTTTTGGTTTGGCCTTGGGTGCAATTGGCGCATATTGGCTTTTTAATTTTTTCAACGGAAAAAAAACCAAAGAAATTACTACCCACCAGTCTACCGTTTTGTTGGAGAAAATGAGGAGTGTGTGCAAGTTGATTTCAGTGGAAGGGGATTTTGCCGAAATTTATAAATACGAGAACGTAAAGGATTTCATGAGCTTGGTGAGCAGTAAGAAAAAGGCGTTGGTCGTTATAAAGGCCAAAGCCCAAATAGGGTACGACCTAAGTAAAATTTTGATGCATGCAGATGAGGCAAAACAACAGATTGTTCTTGATAATTTTCCAGAACCCGAAATATTGAGCATTGAGCCCGAACTTGAATTCTATGATATAAAGAGCGGATTTTTCAATTTTTTTGTCCCGGAGGATCTGACGAAATTGAATGCGGAGGCAAAAAAGCATATCCGTGAAAAGATCCCTGAAAGTGGACTCATGGATACTGCGCGTAAGGAAGCCTTGCAAACCGTGCTGATTATGGAGAAAATTGTGGAGACCATAGGTTGGAAATTAGATTATACCGCCCTTCAAATTCCGCAAGCGCAATTAAAGAAATTGGAACCCAAACCCTAAAATGATATTTTTAAGATGAAAAAATTAATATGTAGCCTTGTTGTGCTTCTGGTAACCACCAGTATTTTTGCCCAAAATGAAACCAAAATGAAACAATTCGACCCCAATTTTTCCCATACCGTATTTTTCTGGTTGAAAAATCCCGATAACAGTGCCGACAGGGCCACTTTTGAGACCTCCTTAAAGAAGTTTCTGGATACTTCTGCATATGCCAAGACCAAATTTATCGGTATTCCGCCACAAGCAAGTAGAGATGTGGTAGACGGTTCCTTTACCTATTCGCTACTGCTATCCTTTGATTCTGCCGAAGCGCAGCAAGCCTATCAAGACGAGGCTCCACATAAAGTGTTTATCGAGGAGTCGAGCAAACTATGGGATAAGGTAATCGTGTACGATTCGAAAGGTATCTGAAGATTCATGGTTCTTTTTAAGCAGGGTACGGTAGCCGATGTGGAACGCATTGCCGCATTACATGCCGAAAGTTGGCGGCAGCATTATCAAGACGCTTTTAGTACTGATTTTTTGGAGCATAAGGTCGTACAAGACCGTCTGACCGTTTGGAAAGAGCGCCTTCAGCATCCAAAACCGGATCAGTATGTGTTGATAGCTGAGGAGAATGATAGTTTGCTTGGTTTTTTATGTTCTTATTTTAACGAAAATTCTGAACACGGAACCTACTTGGATAATTTACATGTTAAAACTGAGGCAAAAGCCAGGGGAATAGGAACGCGGTTGATGGCAAATCTGGCGGAACAAATTCTCGATAGAAACGAAAACCGCGGTTTTTATCTATGGGTGTTGGCCACGAACCTGCCAGCGATCGTTTTTTATGAACGTATCGGTGGCGAACGTTTAGAGAGCGTGGAAGCCAACGATATAGGTGACCGCACATTCACAAAAACCCGGTACGTCTGGAAGGATATGAAGGATTTTTTAAAATCTGTAGCCTCGAAATTTTAAAGTTGTTTCCTTCCAGATGCCTCGTGGGCTTGACCCGAGGTAATTGACCAAGTGTAGCCGAAGTAATTGACCAACCTATGAACATCGAAGAGTTCAGGACATATTGTTTAGCTAAAAAAGGGGTTACGGAAGAATTCCCTTTTGATCAGGTCACCCTGGTGTTTAAAGTCATGGGAAAGATGTTCGCCCTTTGTGGGTTGGATCACATTCCACTGCGGGTAAACCTAAAATGTGACCCAGATCGGGCCATTGAATTAAGGGAGCGGCATGAAGGTATCATCGAGGGCTGGCACATGAGCAAAAAACACTGGAATACGGTGTATTTAGATAGCATACCTCCTCAGTTAAGCGTAGAATTGGTGGATCATTCTTACGAATTGGTAGTTTCTAAATTCACCAAAAAACTGAAAGCAGCTTTAGAGGCTCTTTAAAACGGTATTAAAACGATTACTACCCCTATCTTTGCAGCTTTAATTTAGCGAATGCTGATGAAGGATCTACAGGAGTTTTATACGCAAAGAAGAGATTTCTTTGACCAACAAATTGACAGTTTAAACCAAAAATTATTTCTTTTCAGTCTACTCAGGTTAGCCGTTTTTGCATTGACCGTGGTATGTGTATATGTTGCTTGGTTCAATACTAAATTCGTCATAGGGATTTTAATAGTGGCCCTACCCCTGTTCTTATTTTTAGTTTCTAGATATTCAGATCTGAAATATCAAAAGGCAAAAAAGCGGGAACTTAAGAATTTGAATTCCTTGGAAATCCAGGTTTTACAAAGAGACTACAGCCAGCTATCTGACGGTGCCGAGTTTCAAACCCATCAACACTATTTCAGTCAAGACATAGATTTGTTCGGCGAGGGTTCTTTTTATCAAATCACCAACCGTACTCAATTGAAGGAGGGCGGACAATTTCTTGCCGATGTGTATAAGGAAAATGACATTACCACGATTCAGCTCAAACAAAAAGCGATTACTGAAATGGGGGAGAACGTAGATTGGCGTCAAGAATTCGCTGCCTTGGCCGCATTGACCGAAACGGAGACCCCCGTCAAGGTCATTACCGATTGGCTGAAAACGTATACCCCTTTCGTACCTAAGGTCATGAAAATAATTCCGATCGTATTTTCGGTGTTGTCCGTAGCCTTGTTCGCTTTCTATTTCGCGGATGTAGTGCCAGAGTCCTTCCTGTTGTTCTGGTTGGTCTTTGGGATTATTATTGTAGGCCTATTTTCTAAAAAGATCATGAGATTGGGTCAAGACGCATCACAACTTAAAGCTACGTTCGATCAATATCATCAATTGCTTGAAATGATCGAGGAGGCCGAATTTTCGTCCGAAATATTGGAAAAACAAAAAGCGAATATTTTAAGCAACGGGGAACGGAATTCAAAGGTCCTAAAACGATTTGCCACTCTTTTGGGGAATTTGGACCGTAACAACAATATGGTGTACATCGTAGTGGCCAACGGCTTTTTCTTACGGGCGTTGACCGATGGCCTTGCCATTGAAAATTGGGTCGAAAGGCATGGAAAGGATATTGAAACCTGGTTCAAGACCATTGCTTTTTTCGATGCCTACTCAAGTTTGGGCAATTTCGCATTCAATCACCCCCATTTCAATTATCCTGAAATCACCGATGGTAAGGTAGTACTCGAAGCCAAGAACGCAGGTCATCCTTTGCTGAACCCATCTAAAAGCGTTCTTAATACTATTTCTATCGAGCAAGGACAGTTCTTTATCATCACTGGAGCCAACATGGCGGGAAAGAGTACGTTCCTACGAACGGTTTCGCTTCAAATTATGATGGCCAACGTCGGGCTTCCTGTGTGTGCGGAGTCTGTACGCTACTCACCTATAAAATTGATTACGAGCATGCGCACGACAGATTCTTTGACCGATGACGAATCGTACTTCTTTTCGGAGCTGAAACGTTTACGGTTCATCGTCGATGAAATTCAAAAGGACCGTTATTTTATCGTGCTTGATGAAATTTTAAAAGGAACCAATAGTACCGATAAGGCGTTGGGCTCCCGTAAATTTTTGGAGCGCTTGGTCAAGAGCAGATCCACGGGCATCATCGCGACCCACGACTTAAGTCTTTGCGAGGTAGCCAAGGAATACGCAGCCGTCAAAAACCATTATTTCGATGCGGAAATTGTCGATAACGAACTGCATTTCGATTATACGTTCAAGGAAGGAGTGTGTCAAAATATGAATGCTTCGTTTTTACTTAAGAAGATGGGTATTGTGGAATAAAAACTCAAGCTCAAACTCAAACTCAAAATCAAACTCAAACTCAAACTCAAGGTCAAGTGTCAAGTGTCAAGTGTCAAGTTTCAGGGGTCAAGGGTCGAGATTCGAGATTCGAGAGTGAACAGGGAAAAGTTAAGAGTGAAAAGTGTAGAGAAGTTAGGAGTTAAGAGTTAAGAGTTAAGAGTTAAGAGTTTAGAGTGAAAAGTGAAATTTTAGGGTTTTAGTTAGGGAAAAGTTGTTTTTTGGACTTGGAAGTATTTTTTAACGGACAACGGAACTTGTACTTGATTTTTGAAGTTGACACTTTAACATTAAATTCCCCCTTTGGGGGTTAGGGGGCATCTTATGGATTCATTAACACAAAGTGTTTTGGGAGCAGCGGTCGGGGAGGCTGTCTTAGGTAAAAAAGTGGGCAATAAAGCAATGTTTTATGG
>JBARCC010000435.1:0-2444 GCA_049793635.1 Maribacter sp.
CCATAAAACATACCGGAACCTTGCGTAATATTTCTAAATTCCAGCAAGTAAATTTTTGAAGTAAAGCTTTACTTTTTTTGATGTAAATCAATGCCTTATAAACCATTAAAAAATGTTATCTACTATGGGCCATCGCTTTTTCCCGGATAATTTGCGAAACGGGTTTGTTCTGTAAATGACTTTCCAACCATGATAAAATATCCAGATACAAAAATGCCCGTTTTTCATAAGGATGGTCCTCGTATTTTTTGAGTTCGTCGTACAGTTTTTGGAACTCGGCTTTTAATTGATTTGGATAAATACCTCCGAGCCCCCTCAAAAATTTAATCATCTCTTTCTGCACCGCGTGCATATCGTTCATCTTTAATAAAAACTTGTAGGTGCTTTTGAGCTGTACCTCCAAGTGATAATCCATACCCGCCTCATAGTGGGCAACCAAACTTAAGACCCTGGCAAAGCACATAAGATCTTCGCGCATCTTTAAGTTCTTGTTCTCAATAATTTTCTTCAAGTATTGGATACACATTTTATTGTCCCCGACCCCGAAATAAAGGCAGGCAATCTTGTAGTATAACACCATTACGTGATGTACGTCGATCCGGTCGCGATGTTTGTTGATTCCATATTCAATGATTTTCACCAAGTACAAGCCTTTCTCGAACGTACCCTCCAAAAAATGTAGATTCAATTTATTGGCGTTGAGATACATGAACACCAAAGAATTTATATTGTCATTATCGGGAAACTCCTTTTCTTTGATGGTATTCTCCAATTGCTCAAGTACTTCTTTAAATTGAGAGCTGTATTGTACGTAAAATAAGGATTCTAGAAGGTAATGGTTTCCCTTTAAAAAGAAAACTGGATTGAGATAGATCATATCCTTGTTCTCATAAAAAAGGTCTACCCATTTGCTCGCATATTTAAAACAGGATAAAAAATCCTGGGTCAAAAAACTGTACCAGAGATATGCCTTGTAAAGCCATAATTTTTCCCTAAAACCAAGATCTTCAATATTGTATAACGGCAAGTGGTCGTTAAAGTATTTCTTTACTTTCTGGTAGTCCTCATCACTGCGTACATACCCCACTTTTAACATCATTCCATACAGCTGCAATGAGAGGTTGGACAGTTTGCTGGTCATTACGTTATGGCCCGACAATTCCTTCGCCTGTAACGCCAATTCATCTGCTCTATCGGGAATGCTGCGGGTTATGTATTGGGTTTCTATGATTTTTTCGAGCTCAACGATTTCATAGGCAATATTCTTTTCTTCATTCTCAATGGCTACCGTTTTTACCTTATCCAAAATTTTAAGACTTTGCTTATACAGTCCTTTTTGGTACAAAATCGTAGCAAAATCAAGCTGTTCCCTTATTTGCACCCGAATATTCTGATTTACCGGATTTAAGCGCAAGCTTACTAAAATCTGCTTGTAGAGATGTGCCTTTAGGTTAGAAAGCTGCGCTTTTTTAACAATACCACTTTCTAGGATGGTCTTCTCATCATATTGCTTAATTTTATCCAATAAATTGAAGAGGGCCAAAAATTTGGCATCGGTATTCACCCCTAGCCTGCCAACGTAGAGCTTAAATTGTCGCTTCTCAGATTTTGAGAGCGATTTAACCAAAACGAACAACGCGTCTTTATGGGCATTTGTCATCGTAAAAAAGGGAGTTTAAACAATTGAAAATGAATATTTTACATATCTAAAAAAGTGTCTTAACATTGTAAAAGACATCACAAAATTCTAGAATTTTGTGTGAATAGGTTATATATTCGTTAGACGGGTAAAACTACGCAAATATAATGAGTAAAGAGATAGTACAGATTTTTGACACTACACTGAGAGACGGAGAACAGGTTCCTGGCTGCAAGTTGGATATGGAACAAAAGCTGGTCATTGCCGAGCGATTGGATGAACTTGGTGTGAACATCATTGAAGCGGGATTTCCGGTATCTAGTCCCGGTGATTTCAAATCAGTGGAGGCAATTGCCAAACTCGTGAAAAATGCCACCGTTTGTGGGCTGACCCGTGCCGTCCCAAAAGATATCGAGGTTGCCGCCGAAGCCTTGAAGTATGCGAAAAGGCCACGTATTCATACAGGTATTGGTACTTCGGATTCACATATCAAGCATAAATTCAATTCTAATCGAGAAGCGATCATCGAGCGCGCGGTAAAAGCTGTGAGCTATGCCAAAACCTTCGTGGAGGATGTTGAATTCTACGCCGAGGATGCTGGCCGTACCGACAATGAGTTTCTTGCACGGGTCTGCGAAGCGGTAATCAAGGCAGGTGCGACAGTGCTCAATATTCCAGATACGACCGGATACTGTCTGCCAGATGAATATGGTGCCAAAATGAAGTACCTACGCACCCACGTTAAGGGGATAGAAAAGGCAATCCTTAGCTGTCACTGCCACAACGATTTAGGTCTGGCGACAGC
>JBARCC010000436.1:0-2128 GCA_049793635.1 Maribacter sp.
CTTCAGAAACGTATGCACGAACATCTATCCGAAGTCGGTGGTATTGAATATACCGCAGAGGAAAAAGCGTTTGCGGATAAAATCGCCGTAAGCTTAGGGATGGAAAAAGCCGACTTAGCGGTAGCCAAAAACATACAGCCCTACCAAACCGAGGCACGTGCCTACGGCTCCACCGACGTCGGAGATGTAAGCTTTACCGTGCCTACCGTTGGTTTCGGAACCGCCACCTGGGTACCCGGAACACCCGCGCATAGCTGGCAGGCCGTCGCTGCGGGAGGAACTTCCATTGGAACCAAAGGAATGATGGTCGCTGCAAAAACGTTGACCAAAACGGCCATAGACCTTTTCAAGGATAAAAAATTGGTGGCCGACGCTAAGTCTGAATTTATGAACAACAGAGGTGCCGATTTTAAATACGTTCCGCTTTTGGGAGATAGGGCCCCAGCCTTGGAGTATAGAAATTAACACTATAACACGAGTTTAGAAGACCCTCGAAAGAAAGTAATCCAGTATTGTTTTAAGAAACGTTGAGCACTGCCTAAATCTTTTACAATTAGGTATCTCCCCTTTCATAAGGGTTTCCTTGAAATGTGTATTCATCAGGATTAGATGCTTTCGAGGGCTTTTTTTTAATCTTAATGCGACGTTTTTGTAACAAACCGAAAAGTACGGAGACTAACTACTTAAGAACTACCAACCACGAGTGAATACCGAACTGGAACATAAATTTGTTACGGAGCTGCAGGACAATCAGAACATTGTTCATAAAGTGTGTACCCTCTACACCAATGACCGCGACGCTCATAATGACCTGTTCCAAGAAATCACCATTCAATTGTGGAAGGCATATCCAAAATTTAGGGGAGAGGCCAAATTCAGTACTTGGATGTATCGGGTGGCATTGAATACTGCCATAACCCTGTATCGAAAACAAAAAAAAAGGATTGACACCCATGACTATGAATCGGTAATTTTTAAAATAAAGGCCGACGAATATGATGAAACGGAGGAATTACAATTGAAATTGATGTACAAGGCCGTAAAGCAGCTAGGTGATGTAGACAAAGCGTTGGTGTTTCTCTACTTAGAGGATAAAAATTATACGGAAATAGCGGAGACCTTAGGGATTACCGAGGTAAACGCCCGTGTAAAGATGAACCGTATCAAAACAAAATTAAGAACCATTTTGAATCCATGATCATATGACGGATGAATTGGAATTATTAAAGCAAGACTGGCAAAAGAAGGAATTCGATGTTCCCAAACTAAGCTATGAGGCCATTCATAAGATGATATGGAAGAAATCTTCCTCTATTGTTAAGTGGATATTGATCATTAGTATTCTAGAGTTTACCCTACCTCATTTACTATTCCTCCTTCCAGGAACGTCTGAGGCTATGAATGTCTATGAAAGCATTGGAATTTCCCGATTTTTCTATGGTATCTCAATTTTTTATTATGTGATAGTCTTATTTTTTATTTACCAATTTTACCTCAGGTTTAAAGAAATATCTGTTTTGGATAATTCAAAAAATCTAATGCGAAACATTTTGAAGACACGAAAAATGGTAAAATACTACGTGATTTTTTCGTTGGCAACTGCAGTTCTCAGTGTTTTGATGATAGTAATGGGGATTTATCTCAGTGACGATATTATCAACGCCTTTCCCAATATGGGCGATAAATTAAAAGATGTATCCCCAGAAAAACTGAAAATGTCGCTTATGATCGCAATGGGAATCTTTGGTTCACTATTTGTAGCGGTCTTGGCCCTATTCTACTTTCTATTTTACGGACTTTTATTGAGGAAGTTGAAAAAAAATTATAGGGAGCTCAGAAATCTCGAACTTTAGCTTTTTTTCCATTTTCGCTGTTTATTTTCCTCTTCGTATGCCAACAAATCTTCTTTTGAAATTACTTTCAAGAACGAGGGGTGTTGCTCGATGGCATACTCCAACTTTTCGATAATGGCGTCGAACGATTCGTTATCATAATCGATTTCCAACGGTTCTTTGATTACCATGGACTGTAGTATTCCCTTTTTCTTGATGCGGAGTCCCTTTTTATCGAAAGAGCGCCTAAACCCATCGATCACTACGGGTACCACGACAGGCTTATACTTCTTAAT
>JBARCC010000437.1:0-3036 GCA_049793635.1 Maribacter sp.
AGTACAAAGGGCATCGGAATTTCGTCTTCGGCCCGCTGTGGGATGGTGAACATAGGGTTGGTCAGCAGGTCGTTCGAAGCCTCGTAAATCGTCAGTTCCAAATTGGCATCGGCAGCAAGTTCCAGTACCAGCTCAGTATATTTCACATCGCTGATGTAGTGTGTAACGAGCCTAGACCTGCCGGGTTGTTGCAAATAGTATTCGGAAAGTGCGATACCGTTGATCTCCGCTTTCGAAAGGTCTACGTTATTCGTAAATACTTCCAAACGGTTGATGGGCCGCTGTGGAGTAATACAAACCTGTAGGGTTCTGGTACCCTGGATCACCGTATCCATTTGAATATCGATTTCCGGACCGGGAATATGCTTTAGTTCCGCTTGCTTTGTGTACGTAAAATTGGAGCCATATTTACTACTGATGGTATTTTTTTTCAGGGTACTGTCCATTGCATTCGATTCGGTAATGTAATGTGCAGTCCAATCAGAGAGTTGTTGCTCATACGTCGCCCAGATCGCTTTTTTCTCGTTCACGTTCATCACATACAAAAGGCTGGTAGGTTTTGGGCTATCGGCGGTGAAACCAGATTTCATGTGGGCGGATACCATCATTCCTGTAAAAAGTAAAAAGCTAAGAAAAGCCAAGGCACCTTTGTTTCTATATCGAGCGAACAAGGGGAGCAAGAGGTAAAAAATCAGGGTAGTCAGAAGGGTAGTGGCCACCATCATTTTGAGACCTAAACCCACCGGAAACATTTGTATGAATGGAGAGAAGATGAAAAGGGCAGGGATACCCAGGATAACAAGTAGAAACGGATTAGGACTTTTTTGATTGATGTGGATATAAAGGGCTACCAACACACTGAATACCGGAACAATGAAAAAGGCGGCACCTTTCAGATATAGGGCAACCGTTCCACAAACGATCAGCCAGAGAAGTATCGGGGCAATCAGAAGGTTTGCCGTTTTGACCACTCTAAACCGGTGATACGCATAAAAACAAGTACCGACGGAAAATAGGGTGAACGCCAAAATATAGGCATGACCGTTATAGGTAAACCCGTGAAGCATATCTTTATAACCAGGATACACCCATTTCAACAATGGCCAACTGTAAAAACCTACCAAACCATTGACCCCCAAAGAAAATAATACAGGTAGTATCCCTTTCAACATGTCCTTTGCATTTAAAACCTGCTTTCTAATCCCAAAGACCACTAAACCAATAAACAGGAATACGGCCAATACGAACATGGGCAGAATCCAATGAAAAGGATATGTGACCATCTTAAAGAACGGTACGTTAAAATAAACGTTATCCTTTAAGCTTTTTAAAGTACTTAAATCGGCATTGCTAAAATGCTTCAGTAAGGGCATGATATAACTACCCTGGTGTGCAAGCGTGTTTGTATCCAAACGGTCATAGGTGTCATTGGCTGTATGGTAATCAAAGTGGTCATCTATGAACGCGAAATTGAACCCCTCGATATCGGCATCTTCTCTGAAAACGGTTAGGTCGGTATCGTTCGGAAGCATTTTGTAGATGCTGTACACCAATGAATTCGCAACGGGGAATTCAGGGTTGGCGGCAATAAATTCGCTTATCAATCGATTGTTCCCCCTATTGGTTTCCATTAACATGTAGCTGGCCCCGCCGCTTCCCCGAGCTTCGAAGTTCAAAACCAGGCCAACATCCCTTAGCCATTCATGCTGGTCTACAAAAAGGTCCGCGCCGTTCAATCCCAACTCCTCTGCATCGGTGATGAGAATTATAATATCGTTTTTTGGCTTGGGATTGGTTTTCAAAAACGCCCGTACGCCTTCAAGAATGGTCGCTACCCCGCTCCCCGCATCACTTGCGCCATATGAGGAGTGCGGGTTGCTGTCATAGTGGCTTAACAAAACCAAAGCCTTTCCAGTTCCAGTTCCTTCGATTCGGGCAAGAATGTTCTCCGCTTTGCTCAAGTTCGCCCAATCGCCGGTAGTGTATCCCTCTTGAAAAGAAGTTTGCAGTCCTAATTTTTCTAGTTCAGAACTGATGTATTTACGCACCCTCACATGGCCGGGAAAGCCGACCGCATGTGGTTCTTTTGAAATTTCCTTCACATGCTCCATAGCCCTATCGGTCGAAAAAGCAGTATCCGGGAGGTTCTTATTGGGTGTATATTGAGGTAAAAGGGAACGAAAACTCCAGTACACGGCTAAAATGAGCAATGCTAAGGTTAAAACGGTCGGTGTTTTTTTCATAATTGTGGTATTCTTCTAAAAAGACTCAAAATACTGACTATTATACTGTACGTGTTGGTTAAAATTAGAATATATCGAATATTTTGCTATCTTTAGTAATCAACCTCTAAATAAACTGTTATGGGAATCAAAAGCTTTCAAGGCGTTCGCAAGGTATCTAAAAAAGAATTTGAGGCCCCAATTTTGGTAGCCGATTATATGACTACCAAGTTAATTACTTTTTCTCCCGATGATTCCATTTTGGCGGTTATGGAAAAGTTTGCAAAACATCATATTTCAGGAGGACCTGTATTGGACACCAATGGTTTTTTGGTAGGCATCATTTCTGAGGCCGATTGTATGAAACAGATTTCCGAGAGCAGATACTTCAACCAGCCTATTTTGGACAAGAGTGTGGAAAAGTTTATGACCAAAACGGTTGAGACCATTCCGCATGATATCTCCATTTTTGATGCGGCCAATATTTTTGCGCAGCACAACAGACGAAGACTCCCTGTCATGAAAAATGGCATTTTAGTGGGTCAAATCAGTAGGAAAGATATCGTTATCGCGGCTCTCAAATTAAGCGGGCATAATTGGAAATAGGAGGTAGCCGGAACCCCGAAGGGGAAAGGCCCCCTCAAACTCCCCCAAGGGGGTGAACTCTTACTCAGATGTATAAAAAATGCTTTCCATTGGAAAGCATTACTTTGTTATTTGAATTATATCAGACCCTCGTAAATTTAAACCATGGATTTTTTTCTTACAGAAAAAAATTGGAGTTCCCCGCTTAGGGGGCTGGGGGCTGCTTACT
>JBARCC010000438.1:0-4084 GCA_049793635.1 Maribacter sp.
GTAGAAAGATTATTGAGAAGGCCTTTTTAGATGGTTATGGTGGTAATGAGATGACTATACTAAGAGTCCATGACGCAATACGTAATTATAACATCAATACTTTTGATTTTATAAACAATATTAAAAATGGTGACTTAATAAGAAATCATTCATTAAAGAGGGAACAGGATTCTTTTTTGGAGGATGAACCTTTATATGTGATTCGTTTCAAAAAAATCATGAATTCACATACCGCTATGGGAAGATTGTACATTTCCAAAGTGGATTTTTCCATTTATAAGTTGGACTATGCAGTATACGACGACTCTACCCCAAGTAAATCTAGCTTACCGGACAGGAATGGTTATAAAAATAAACTCATGTTCGAAGTCAGTACGCAATACTTGAAAAAAGACGAAAAAATGTATTTAAACTATATATCTTTTCACAATGAATTTAAGGTTACCGAACCACCCAAATTCGTAATATCCACAATTGAGCTTAAGTTTTCAGGGAATAAATTGGAGACGGTTTCGCCAGAAATTCTTGGGGTGAAAATTAATGTGAAGTTTAATAATGATATCAAGTGGATTGATGGGAAACATATACAGAAACGAGAAATTGTTTTAAATGGCCAAAAGGTCGATTTGGAAAGAATAATAATTTTAGACAACCAACTAGTGCTACATCCTTACCTAACAGAAAAGGAAAAGAAGTTTTGGGAACAAATTTGGCGTACAAGAAAAATGGGGGCTACAACGGTATCCCAAGATAATTGGGATTTTGATATCGATACGTTAGAAGATATTGATGGCAATATTTTGGATACTTGGACCACCAAAGAATATAATCAATTCAGGGAATTTTTTGTTCAGAATATTGACTTTAAGCCAAAAGCTTATCCTGATAGCTTATTAATGGATAAAAGGAAACCGATTTTTGGTGACCAACCCATTTCGAAACCGGATACTTTTGAGGAGTATTGGATGAACACACCACTAAAAAAACATTCAAAACTAAAAAAACGCCTTGGATTCATCCAAGGCGTTTTTTGTAATATAGGTAATAACGTACTTACACTTTAGCGGATTTTACCGTCTTAACGATTCTTCCCGCAATTTTATAAGGATCACCGTTGGAAGCAGGTCGCCTGTCCTCTAACCAACCTTTCCAACCACTTTCTACGGTAGCGATAGGAATACGTATAGAAGCTCCTCTATCTGAGATACCAAAACTGAAATCAGTAATGGCAGCGGTTTCGTGAAGTCCTGTCAGACGTTGGTCATTGAATTCTCCATAAACAGCAATATGTTCTTTGACCACGGGTCTGAACGCTTCGCAAATTTTCTCATAGACGTCTTTGGAACCGGCTGTCCTTAACGTGGAGTTTGAGAAATTGGCATGCATACCAGATCCATTCCAATCCATATCTTTTCCTAAAGGTTTAGGATGGTACTCGATATAATAACCATAAGACTCCGTTAATCTATCCAACATGTAACGTGCAACCCATAGTTCGTCACCAGCCAACTTTGCTCCTTTGGCGAACAATTGAAATTCCCATTGACCACAAGCCACCTCTTGGTTGATGCCTTCAAAATTAAGGCCTGCCTGTATACAAAGATCGGCATGCTCTTCTACGATATGTCGTCCGTGGGTATTTTTACCTCCTACGGAACAATAGTACATTCCCTGTGGGGCAGGATATCCTCCTCTTGGAAATCCTAAGGGAAGTTCTGTAGCCGTATCCATTATAAAATATTCCTGTTCGAAACCGAACCAGAAATCATTGTCTTCATCCTCAATGGTCGCCCTGCCGTTTGATTCGTGCGGGGTACCGTCGGCATTCAATACTTCGGTCATGACTAAAAATCCGTCTTTTCGGGCAGGGTCTGGAAAAATAGCGACCGGTTTAAGCAAACAGTCAGAAGATCCACCTTCAGCTTGTCGTGTAGAACTTCCGTCAAAAGACCACATTGGGCAATCTTTTAGTGTACCACCAAAGTCATTGACCACTTTGGTCTTGCTTCTCATGTTTTGGGTTGGAAAATATCCATCTAACCAGATGTATTCTAATTTTGTTTTGCTCATAATTGGTTCGTTATAATATTGTGAATAATAAGACGAACAAAAATATGTTTTTTATGATATGATATGAATTTTTAAGGGGGTTATTCTCCAAAAATTCAATTTATTGTTATCTACCCCTATTTTTTGTTGGGTATTTTATCATATTTGTATTTAATGGATGTAATTTTGAAGAATTAATAATATAGATACCTATGTCATCATTACGATTTAAGGCTATTGCCAACAGTCAACAACGAAAAAGTATCGCTATCGAGGAGAAAGGAAGACGGTCCGAGTTATTCGGGGCGAACGTGTTCAACGAGCCTAAAATGTTACAATACCTAACGAAAGATGCGTTGGATAGCCTGCGTGGCGCCATGTTTTCGGGCTCTAAAATTGACCGTAAAATTGCCGATCAAGTAGCCGAGGCCATCAAAGGATGGGCCATTACGATGGGGGCTACCCATTATACGCATTGGTTTCAACCTTTGACCGGGTCCACGGCCGAAAAACACGATGCCTTTTTTGACCTTTTGCCCGATGGTACCGCACTTGAAAAATTTGGAGGTGGGCAATTGGTACAGCAAGAACCTGATGCCTCAAGTTTTCCGAGCGGCGGCATACGGAATACTTTTGAGGCAAGGGGCTATACCGCATGGGACCCGACCTCGCCTGCGTTCATATATGGCACCACACTATGTATCCCAACCATATTCGTAGCTTATACCGGTGAAGCATTGGATAATAAAGCTCCGTTGTTAAGGGCCCTAAGCGCTGTGGACGAAGCTGCCACGGCAGTGGCAAAATATTTCGATAAGAACGTATCTAAAGTGAATGCTACGTTAGGATGGGAACAGGAATATTTCCTGATCGATAAGGCCTTGGCCCATTCGCGACCAGATATCATGATGACCGGTAGAACATTGGTAGGGGAGACCCCGGCAAAAGGCCAGCAGTTAGACGATCATTATTTTGGGGTAATCCCCAGCAGGGCGCTAAGTTTCATGAGTGATCTAGAGAAAGAATGTACCAAGTTGGGCATCCCGGTAAAAACGAGGCATAATGAAGTCGCCCCTAATCAGTTCGAACTGGCACCTGTTTTTGAAGAGGCCAACCTAGCGGTGGATCATAATCTGTTGCTTATGGATGTCATGGATAAGGTTGCAGATAAGCATCAATTTACCGTACTGTTCCATGAAAAACCCTTTGCCGGGATAAACGGATCGGGCAAACATAATAATTGGTCGTTGGCGACCAATACGGGTGTGAATTTGCTAAGTCCTGGTTCTACACCCATGAAAAATTTACAGTTTCTTACCTTTTTCATCAATACCATTAAAGCAGTGGATGCGTACGAGGAACTGTTGCGTTCTTCCATAGCTTCGGCTAGTAATGATTATCGTTTGGGGGCCAACGAAGCACCCCCTGCCATTTTCTCTATATTCATAGGCACTCAACTGAGTGGGGTTTTGGATGAGCTCGAAGGCGTGTCCAAAGGGAAACTTTCCCCAGAAGAAAAAACCGAGTTAAAGCTCAACGTGGTCGGTAAAATACCGGAAATCCTGTTGGATAATACCGATCGTAACAGGACTTCCCCTTTCGCTTTCACGGGAAATAAGTTCGAGATGCGGGGTGTAGGTTCCAAGGCCAATTGTGCTAAACCGATGACCATTTTAAATACCATTGTCGCCAAGCAATTGAAGGATTTTAAAAAAGAGGTCGACGTGCTCATCGATAAGAAGAAGTTGAAAAAAGATGAGGCGGTATTCAATGTCCTAAGAGAATATATTAAAACATCGAAACGTATCCGATTCGACGGTGATGGCTATAGTAAAGAGTGGGAGAACGAAGCTAAGCGCAGAAAATTAAGCCATAATAAAAATACCCCCGAGGCATTAAAAATTCTTACTTCAAAAGAAAGTATCGCACATTTTCGGGAAATGAACGTGATGAGCGAAGTTGAGGTGGTCGCACGGCAAGAGGTAGACTTGGAAAATTACATCATGCACGTTCAGATAGAAGGCAGGGTATATCC
>JBARCC010000439.1:0-2804 GCA_049793635.1 Maribacter sp.
CTAACCACTAACCACTAACCAATAAACACTAACCACTAACCACTAAACATCAATTCCGTACAGGTTGGCTTCTATTTTCACATTTAAGGTCTTTAAGGATCGACGAATCGATACCGATAAAGAAAAACCAGCTTCTGTATTGTCCAAAAGGCGTCCAGTTGAACCGCATCGAAAAACTTTTTAAGTCGCGTTGAAAGCGCAGCTGGGTCAATGTAAATCCTTGATTCTTAAAGTCGTAACCTGATGACCCGCCGACTTTCCACCGCGGCGATAATTCGATATCTCCCGAAAACATGAGGGAATGACTGCTAAATTCGTTTTGTCTTGTAGTATTGGCATAACTGGCAGAATAGGCCAACCTAAAGTTCCAAGGTATTTTGGTTCCGAATATAGGGTTTTCGACATCTTCACCTTTATCCTCATCACGCATGGGCCTATCGTTGAAACTATCGGCCCGTCCAAAAAGATCATCATCCCGCCCACCACTTTGCGCAACATAGTCAAACGGATCTTCTTCCTCCTCCTCTTCGTCATCATCCCTTTTTCCGAACATATCACTGCTGATGGAGTAGGAAACATTCGCATTTGCCCTTGTGAGTCGAAACAAGCTGCCCCCGTTATCGATATTCCAGGTATCGATTCTACGTCCATTGTTATCCAAGGCATACGGGTCTAGGCCCATAGAGAAGTTAATGGCCATTTTATTGTTGAGGATATTGGTACCCCCGTTTACCGTCAACGGATTTAACCGTAAAGAATCGGATACGAAATTATAACCGGTGCTAATATTTAAATTACTGAGTAGCGATATTTTTTTAGGCTCTAGTTTTGTACTGTCCTTATCCCTTATTTTAGCTTCAAGAATATTACCCAATGCAAAACCAAGGCTGTTCGATTTACCTAGGGAAGGCGCCCCATTCAAGGTACCTTGAAAGCGGCTGTATTGTACTACCTGGCCATCACCATCGATCCCTTCTGTATATTCGTCGTAGTATTGTTCAAACGAGGGGGCATATCCATAGCTCAACGACGGCCTCATGGTGTGTCTTATGGCTTGTATTTTTTTATCCTCCCCAAAATTAAACGTACCGTATATGTTGGTGGTAACACTGGCGGTGAAATTGTAGGTGTTATATCGGTCAAAACCATTTAGGGTATCGATCACCACTTCTTCCGTGACCGTATCAAAACGTCTGTCATAGGTCTCCAAGGTCCAGACATCTTCATAATTTCCACCAACGGTAACACTAAAAAATTTAGCGACCTTAAAATTGGTGCTTAACGGAATACGGTGTCTGGCACCCACGCGGGCATTATCGAACATCTTTGCGGTCAAAAAGTCAGTATCATTGGTGGTCAAACGATTTTGGGCGTTTACATCGTATTGAAAATTGATGTTCTGTATAATTCCTTTTTTAATCCCGGTCCTGCTCGCAAAAGGAAAAATTCGTTCCATGCTGGCTTGAAAGGTGGGTAAGGTCATATTGATGTTGTCGGTAATCGTAGCCGTTGCCGTAGGTGAGGTCAATTGCGAGTGTGTTGCGGTCAAACTCATGTTTACGGAAGGGTAGGCCGGAAAGGTCTTTGAATAGGATATGGAGGATGAAAGGGTATTGTTTTGTGTATTAGGAAGGTTTCTTTGCTGCAAAGAATTCCGGTAATATTCGCTGCTTCCTAGGTTGACGGAGGCCGAAAATCTTGAATTCGGACTCGATTTCGGGTCTTGTGAATGTGAAAATTGGATATTATAGTTTTTAGCCAGGCTATAGTCACTAAACCCTTTTTGACTCCGAACCTGATTTTCGTAGCGTAGATTGATATTGCCACGGTACTTGTATCTTTTGGTGTATATGGATGCCGTTCGAAACGCATAACTCCCATTCGTGTAAAAATCCCCGGAGAGTGTGACATCCGCATAATCCCCTAGCGGGATATAATAGCCCATATCCTGTAAAAAATAACCGGTGTTGGGGTCATTTCCGAAAGCGGGCATTAAAATACCGGCCGATCTACCTACCGACAGGGGGAAATAAGCGAAGGGCATCGCAATAGGCGTAGGCACATCGGCGATATAAAGGTTGCTAAACCCTGCAATGACCTTCTTTTTCGGTACAAATTTGGCTTTTCTTACCCTAATGTAATAATCCGGATTTATCGTGTCGGTAGAGGTGGTGAGCTTCCCCTCGCTTAAAAAATAGACCGAATCGTTCTCTTTTTTGGTGATTTGTGCATACACTTTCATGGCGTCACTTCCCAATTGCCCTGCGGCCGCCTGTTGTTCGGTCCTTGAGTTCCAAATCAGTGCTTTTTGGGTGTCGAAATTGAACCGTATCGAATCGGGAATAACGATGTTCGAACCCTGTTTGAAATAGGGAAGTTGGGAGTAATTGCCGACGGAATCCTTAATTCTACCGGCATATACTTCATTTTTAATATAATCCATGATAATGATACCGGCCTTAAGTTCGGTATCCTGATAGTAGATTTCAGCTTCGTTGTAGAGGTAAATTTTATTGTCTTTCTGGCTAAGCTTTACGTAATCCTTAGCCTTGTAGGTTATCTTATCGAGTAATAAAGGTGGTTTGGTATTGAGGGAATCGTTCCTCAAAGAATCGATTGCGGTAGAATCCAAACTAACGATGGGGGGAAACAAGGGTGCGGTGATCGTATCTTTTTGAGCTTTGATGTTCAACGGAATCACCTTGCCCTCCTGCGCATTGCTACAAAACGCCCCAACAATCACCAAGAATAGGAAAAGTAAGTATTGTTTGTTTGATTGCAAGGCTATATATCCTATTTTTGTA
>JBARCC010000440.1:0-2082 GCA_049793635.1 Maribacter sp.
GAGTAGACTGGCAAAAGCGGAACTACTTAAAAGGATGTTGGACAAAACGTCTAACGAACATGGTGTATCGGCCGACGAGATGCGCACCTTGAACGAACTAAAGAACTTTTTTGACGACAATGGTGAAGTAGTTACGTTCAGTGCCGGTGAAACTATTTATGAAGAGGGATTACGGTCCAATAAAATCTATCTCATACAAAAAGGACTTGTAAAGTGTCACAATATGGACGAGGACGGTAAAGAATTGATTACCTCATTACACAAGGCAGACGATTTTTTAGGATTCACTTCATTTCTGAACAACAGTCCTTATCAGGAATCGGCCACGGCCATTGAAACGGTAACACTTACCGGCATCTCGCAAGAACATCTTAAAGAAATTCTAGAAAAGAATAAAAATATCTCGTTGGAACTCATGGAACTCCTAACCCAGAACATCACCCTTATAAAAGCTCAGCTACTACAAATGGCCTACAGTTCTGTACGAAAGAAAACCGCGCAAACCTTGTTGCAATTTGCCGACATCATGAACACCACCGCAGAAGAACCCATCAAAATCTCCCGTAACGATTTGGCCAGCGTTGCAGGGATCGCAACCGAAAGTCTCATTAGAACGCTTTCAGGTTTTAAAAAGGAGGGGCTCATTGCTATAGAAGGTAGAAATATTCGTATCATGGAATTGAAGGCGTTACAATATGTAAATTAGTTTGGCTTCCCTAACCTCCTTCAGGGGCCATTCTACCATATTAGCACCTTATAGTTTTACGATAAAGCCGCAAAACCTGATAAATATCATGGTTCACTTCGATGCACATCGGTATTTTTGGATTCCAAACCGAGTGAATGAAGTACATTTTAGTACCCACAGATTTTTCGGATAATTCTTGGAATGCCTTGGCGTATAGCATTCAGCTGTTCAAGAATCAAGCCTGTACCTTTTATATGCTTCACGTAGGCGATTTAGGGGATTCTGCCATACACGGTAATTCGTTCACGCTACCCTTGGAACGAATTAGTGTTTCTATAAAACAAAAACTAAAATTGCTATTTGATCGTATAAAAGAATTGCCGATCAACGAAGAACATCACTTCATAGCCCTTCAAGAATACGGTAATTTCATAGACATCGTTCGTAGTACCGTAGCCGCAAGAAAAATAGATATAATCGTAATGGGCACCAAAGGGGCGTCTGGTATAAAAGCGGCAATCGTAGGAAGCAATACCGGAGATGTGATTACCAAAGTTGCTTGCACCGTTTTGGTAATTCCAGAAAATGCGATCATCACGATACCTAAGAAGATTGCCTTTGCGACCGATTACACCCTATTTTACACCTACCCTATTTTGGCGACCTTGACCGATATCTTAAAAATTTCAAACTCGACCCTTCATGTACTGAACGTATCCCAGCCTTCTACAGATTTGACCCTTCCACAAACTCAAAATAAAGCGTACTTAAAGGATTATTTGGATGAAACCTTTCCACATGTCCATTTCTTTCAAAATCTTTCAAAACATAGAAAAAAAGCATCAATGCTTACCTATGTATCCGAAAACGGGATAGATATGTTGACCGTAGTGGCCAAAAATCTAAATTTTTTCCAACGCCTTTTGTTCGATACCACTATTAAAAAGCTAAGCTTTCATACTACGGTGCCGCTCTTGGTGCTCCATGAGTAAAATTCAACTAGCCACTCTCTAGATTGCATTGGGTTTTTCGCACACCATCTTTTTTCTACCTCAAAACCGAATAGTACAAAAAAGTACTTCTCACGGTGCTAAAGGAGCACGTTGCTATTGCCCGAATGTTTTACCTGCTGTACTTTTTGAATACACAGCGTTTCTTTTCCAAATAGAGACTCAAAACACAATACCTCATTTTCGGCACACCCCAGAACGGCCGTACCCATTGGATCTAAAATCGATATCCGATCCATGACCGCATTATGTTCTCCTGACAAAACCAACCGGAATCTCTTGTTCATGGCCGCTTTCGATGAGACGGTGACGATAGAATTCAAACGAACGATGTCTTTTGGCATGTCCGTTTCGTCGACTATTCGAGCCGTTTCCATGCGCTTG
>JBARCC010000441.1:0-8567 GCA_049793635.1 Maribacter sp.
TCAAATAAGACCTTTAACACACCCAAAATCGGAAGCGCTATGATGGCCCCTACCACACCCCAAAGTACCGAGAGCAGAATTATTCCGAATACAGTGATAAAGGGGTTCAAATCAATTTCGTTCCCAATGATCCAGGGGGTGAGTATATAATTTTCTACCAATTGAGTCACTGCTATTACGGCAATCACGATCAAAGCGGAGTTGCCACCCGAGTACAGGTACGCAAGTATGATCGCCATACCACCACCGATGAGATTGCCTACATAAGGAATAATTGAAAAAAGAGAGGCAAACAAGGCCAAAAAGAGGGCAAAGGGTACTTGCCCGAGGCTGAACCCCAAATAATAAATGATAAAAAGGAAACACATGATTTTTCCTTTACCAAAAATATAATTACTAATGATCGTTGAGGACTCTTTCAATATGGTAGTGGCGGTAGCATCGTTTTTTAGCAATTTTTTAAAAAACAGGACGAACATCTTTTTTTGCATCAAAAACAGTACAATATAAACGAAGATGATAAATGATTGGGATAACAGATTTGAAAGTGAGGAAATCAAGGTTTTGCCCAAACTTTGCAATTTATCCATCATGTCAAAATTATTATCCAAAAAATTTCCGGGGTTTATTTGAAACGTGCTCGTTAACCAATCGTGGAACAGTTCATATTTACCGGATGCTTTTTCCTTGATTGTAGGCCAATCTTCTGCCATGCTCCCAATTTGGGATGAAATCAGCCAAAAAAGTAGAAACAGGATGATGGTCATCAGAATTAAGGAGACGGATATTGCCAGCCAATTCGGCAAACCCCAATTTTTTAATTTCTTAGCAGGTTTATCCAACAGGGCGGCAATAATAGCGGATAGTAGCAAAGGGAGAATAAGGGAGGACCCGTAAAAAAGTCCTCCCCAAAGTAAAGAAATCAATAGTATAGCCTTAAGCAGGGAATCACCTGAAATAGTTACCTTTTCTTCATTATTCATTGAAACTTCTTTTTTTGGGGTACCAGTTATTATACATTGTATAGAATCAATGTCAAAGGTAATGGAAAACAGTAGTCAATTTGAAATGCACCTGTAGATTCGGGTTACAACCCCTTAATGCTAAGACTATAAATTTCAGACTCTCACTAAGGCATACTTTAGGGATAAGATTATGAATTGAATAAACGAATTGGTTTTGAACTCAATATAATGCAGTAGAACGCATAGCTGTTTGGTACACGGTACTTTTTGGCGTAACCTGTTTATAGGTTCATACTACTAGATGATGGGGGTTTGCGAAAGATAGGGTTCAAACTTGCTGTCTTAATTCGAATAGGCATAGGTAACTGTGTCCGTAGAACAAACATGAAGCGATGAATTATCAAGTAAAAACCTATCTTTTTGATACTGTAGCAATCAAAAAATGCTATTTGATCGTATCACAATAAGTGAGTTGTGCATTGGAAAGTCAATAGAAGCAAAAAACCCTTGAAAATCAGCAGATTAACAAGGGGTTTGGTACTCGAGGCGGGACTTGAACCCGCACGACCAGATGGTCACAGGATTTTAAGTCCGGCGTGTCTACCAATTCCACCACTCGAGCCTAATTGGACATTAAACTAAAAACTCCATCCTTGTTGACTGAGCGGAGTCGAAGTCGAGCGAAAAACGGGATTCGAACCCGCGACCTCCACCTTGGCAAGGTGGCGCTCTACCAACTGAGCTATTTTCGCAAATGTATGAACGTGCAACTCTTAAAAGATGCGGGTGCAAATTTAATATAATTCTGTAAAAGGCAAAGTAAAATGTATCAAAAGAAATAAAAAATATCAGGAGGTCGCTTTCTTGTTCTTGGTCAACAATCTTTTAATCTCATTCAACTTCATGAGCGCCTCTACAGGGGTCAAGGTGTCAATATCCAAATTGGTGATTTCATCCTTAATTTCTTCCAGTAAAGGATCATCCAAGTTAAAGAAACTCAATTGCATCTCGCTGTGCGAACTTTTAAGCGAATCGCCCAACTCTCCGTTCGCATGGGAATTTTCTAATTTCTTCAATATCTTGTTTGCTTTATGGATGACCTGCTGCGGCATGCCCGCCATTTTCGCGACATGAATACCGAAGCTATGTTCACTTCCACCGGGTACTAATTTTCTAAGAAAAAGAACATTGTCCTTTAATTCCTTGACCGCCACATTGTAGTTTTTGATGCGGGTGAAGGTATTCGTCATCTCGTTCAGTTCGTGATAATGGGTTGCGAACATGGTTTTCGCCCTTGCCGGGTGCTCATGTAAGTATTCTGAAATCGCCCACGCGATCGAGATGCCATCATAGGTACTCGTGCCTCGACCGATCTCGTCCAGCAAGACCAAACTCCGTTCTGAAAGGTTGTTGAGAATCGAAGCGGTCTCGTTCATTTCTACCATAAAGGTCGATTCGCCCATGGAGATGTTATCACTGGCGCCTACGCGGGTAAATATTTTATCTACGATACCGATTTTTGCACGTTCGGCGGGTACGAAGCTGCCCATTTGGGCAAGCAATACAATCAAGGCCGTTTGTCTTAACAAGGCAGATTTACCACTCATGTTCGGGCCGGTAATCATGATAAATTGCTGTTGTGAACGGTCTAAACGAAGATCATTGGTAACATACTGTTCTCCCAAGGGTAATTGTTTTTCAATCACAGGATGTCTACCCTCGTTGATTTCAAGATCTGTAGAATCGTTGATCTCGGGGCAATGGTACCCATTTTCCTTCGCCAATTGTGCAAATCCACAAAGACAATCGAGTTGCGCGATGAGGTGGGCATTATGTTGAACGGGCGCAATGTACTCTTGCATCCAAACCACCAACTGTGAGAATAGTTGTTGTTCTAGGCTTGAGATACGGTCTTCCGCGCCAAGGATCTTTGCTTCGTATTCTTTTAATTCTTCGGTGATGTACCGTTCGGCATTTACCAACGTCTGTTTGCGTATCCAAGTGTTGGGCACCTTGTCTTTATGGGTATTACGCACTTCAATATAATATCCGAAGACATTGTTGGAGGCTATTTTAAGGGAGCTTATTCCTGTAGCGGCGGTTTCCCTTTCCAACATACTGTTCAGATAATTCTTACCCGAAGTGGCCAGGCCCCTAAGTTCGTCTAGTTCTTCTGAAAACCCTTTCGCGATCGTACGGCCTTTTAAGATGTTTACCGGGGCCTCTTCGTTAAGCATTTCCTTGATTTTCGAGCGCAAGAGCTCGCAGGTATGCAATTGATCACCGATAAGCGCTAAAGATTCGTTTTGGGACGCTGTTGCGAGTTGCTTTACGGGCATTACGGCTTCCAGCGAATTCTTTAACTGTACAACCTCTTTAGGGTTCACTTTTCCTGTGGCGACCTTCGAAATCAGCCGTTCCAAATCGCCCATATGTTTAATATGGCGTTGAAATTTTTCGAGGGTGATCTCCTGCTCATATAAGAAGGACACGATTTGCTGTCTTCTGTGTATTTTATCAAGATTTTTTAAAGGAAGCGCCAACCATCGTTTGATCATGCGACCGCCCATAGGCGATAGGGTTTTATCGATGACCTCTAAGAGCGTAACCGCATTGGTATTCGTAGAATGGTACAGCTCTAGGTTTTTAATGGTAAACCGGTCCATCCAAATATAATCGTCTTCTGCGACACGTTGTAGTTTCGCTATATGTTGCAACTGGCGGTGTTGGGTTTCCCCTAAGTAGTGCAATACCACACCAGCAGCAATGATACCGTGCGCTAAATGGTCTACACCGAACCCTTTCAAGGTTTTGGTCTTGAAGTGGGCGTTCAGGTTTTCCAAGGCATAGTCTTCTTGAAAAACCCAGTCCTCCAAAAAGAAAAGATGGTGGTTTTTGCCAAAAACGGAAGTAAACTCTTTTTTGTGCGTCTTGGAAATCAAAATTTCGTTCGGACCGAAATTCTGGAGTAGCTTATCGATTTGCTCTTCATCACCCTCGGAGGTCAAGAATTCACCGGTGGATATATCTACTAGCGCGATGCCGATTTTTTTCCTTCCGAAATGAACCGCACATAGAAAATTATTCGTTTTTGCGTTGAGGATGTCATCATTCATTGCCACACCAGGCGTTACCAATTCCGTAACCCCCCGCTTAACGATGGTCTTTGTTTGTTTAGGGTCTTCGAGCTGGTCGCAGATCGCAACGCGTTGCCCCGCCTTTACCAACTTGGGCAAATAAGTGTTTAATGAATGATGGGGAAAACCGGCAAGTTCCGTTCGTTCGCCGCCATTGTTCCTATTGGTCAATATGATGCCTAAAATTCGTGACGCCTTTACGGCATCCTCACCAAAGGTTTCATAGAAGTCTCCCACGCGAAAAAGCAATAATGCATCAGGATATTTGGTCTTGATGGTATTGTACTGCTTCATCAAAGGGGTTACCTTTTTTATCTTGCTTTTATCGGCCACTTTGTCTTTTACGCATTAATTTTGCACCTACACGAAAATAGGTTTTAATCTACGGGTTTTTAAGCATTGTTGATATTTCAGGATAAGTTTACGGCAATGTTCAAGGGTAATTAAACAAAGTGCGTACAATGAGAAAATTAAGGAACGAGGAATTGGATAGATTGGATGTGGAGACGTTTAAAGATGCAGGCAAAACCCCCATAATCCTTGTGCTTGATAATATCCGAAGCTTGAATAACATAGGCTCTATATTTAGGACTGCGGATGCCTTTTTGATAGAAAAAATTTATTTGTGCGGCATTACCGCCCAACCTCCGCACAAGGATATCCATAAAACGGCTTTGGGGGCTACGGACAGCGTTTCATGGGAATATGTGGCGGACACGTTAGCGGTAGTGAAAAAATTGAAAGAAGAAGGGGGCCATATCATTGCTGTAGAGCAAGCGGAACGTGCCACGATGTTGGATGCTTATCTACCTAGCCCGCAAAAAAAGCAAGTATTCATATTCGGGAACGAAGTGAAGGGCGTTGCCCAAAACGTGGTGACGGATAGCGATGAGGTGCTTGAAATTCCACAATTCGGAACAAAGCACTCCCTGAATATCGCGGTTAGTGTCGGCATCGTCGTGTGGGACTGTTGGAGTAAGTTAAACGCATAAAAAAACCTGATGTTACATCAGGTTTTCGATATAGTTTGAGTTAGTTAGCCGCGTTTCCGCCCACACAATAAAGTAAATCCTTTTCACGTACACAAGCAATGGCCGGTTTATCTGCATTTATTGGGTTGAAAGGGCAAAGTCTTCGATAAGTACCAATAGGTGTTCGTAATCTTCTTCGTTGTTCACAAAGTCAAGGCTGCTCACGTCGATGATCAATTGGCTTTCTTTAGGATAGGTTTTTAAAAAATCGAGATACCCCCTGTTGATTTGTTCGAGATAGGAAAGTTCGATGTTCTGTTCGTACTCCCGGCCACGTTTTTTGATTTGATCGAGCAAACGATCCAGGGTCTGATACAGATAGATATAGATTTTAGGCTTCTTGACCTCTTTGTACATAAAATTAAAAATTTTACGGTACAGGTCGAATTCGTTTTGTTGCAAGGTGACTTTGGCAAAAATCAGTGATTTGTAGGTGTCGTAATCGCTTACCATGAAACTTTTGAAAAGATCGAGTTGATTGGTGTCCTCCATGAACTGCTGGTAGCGATCTGCTAAAAACGACATCTCAAGCGGGAACGCATACCTATTCTTGTCCACATAAAAATTGGGTAAAAAAGGATTCTCCGCAAAGCGCTCCAAAATCAATTTTGCATTGAACTCTGAGGCTATTTTGGTGGCTAGGGTAGTTTTCCCCGCGCCGATATTCCCCTCGATAGCGATGTAGTTCATGCTTGCGAAAAGGGAATGCCGGTTGATGAATAACTTTTTGGGTATTTTGGTGATTGTGCTTTTGTCTTTACACTCTTGCAGTAAATTACGGGTATCCTTATTTAAAATGGGGTGATAGAATTGTGGTGCAATATCGGCGAGTGGCTTTAGTATGAATTTACGATCCTGCATTCGAGGGTGGGGAATCGTCAACGTTTCCTCGGCGATCACTTCTTTTTCATAATAGAGGATGTCGATATCGAGCGTTCTATTTTCATAACCATTTTGGGTAGTGCGGTTTCGGCCGAACGCAGCTTCGATATGCAGTAGTTCGGCCAATAAGTCTTTTGGGCTCAATAAGGTTTGTATCTCAAAACAGGCATTGATGAATTCTGCACCCTCGAAACCCCAGGCCGGTGTTTCGTATAGGTAGGAGCATTGCCTGACTTCCCCTGCTTTTTTGCCGATGGCGAAAATGGCTTTCTGCATGAGAACCTCCCGGTTTCCTAAATTACTGCCAATAGATAAAAATGCTGATTTGTATACTCCCATAATAGTAGAACAAAATAACTAAAACATATTCACATTGGTTATCTTTGGCGACGATTAAAAAGAAAGAATTGCATGAATTTTTTAAGAAATCTTTTGGCTTCCATCATCGGCACACTCTTCGCCTTCGGAATCATTTTTGTAATGTTTTTTTTGCTCATTACGCTGCTGGGCAATAGCGAAGATACCGTATCCATAAAGGATAACTCTATTCTAGAGCTTCAATTGCAGCGCCCGATCTCTGATTATACGGGCAAAAATGAATTGGACCCCTTTTCTGGTATTTTTGAGCAATCTCAAGGGTTGGACGAAATTCTCCATGCGATTGAAGTCGCAAAAACAGATGGCCGTATAAAAGGCATCAGCATTAACAATAATTTTATACTTGCAGGCTTAGCGCAGACGCAGGCAATACGCAGGGCCCTGGAGGATTTTAAAACTTCGGGCAAGTTTATTTACGCCTATGCCGATTTTTATATGCAGAGTGATTATTATTTGGCAAGTGTTGCCGATTCTGTTTTTATGAACCCTGTAGGTGTGCTCGATTTTAAAGGGTTGTCAACAGAAGTGCTCTACTTGAAGGAATTACAGGAAAAATCCGGTGTGAAAATTGAAGTGATCCGTCACGGAAAATACAAGAGTGCCGTAGAACCATTTTTGGAAAATAATATGAGCGAGGCCAATAGGGCCCAGCTTTCTGCATTGTTGCAATCGCTATGGAATTCAATGGTGACCGATATTGCAAAGACCAGATCTATATCCGAAGAAAATCTAAACGTGATCGCGGATACCTTGGGAGGAAGAATGCCGAAATTCGCAAAACAGACCGGCCTCATCGACGAGGTGTTGTTCTACGATGAATACGAACAAAAACTGGCTGTAGCCTTGAACGTAACGGAAAGGGGCAAAATCAATTACAGTACGTTAGACGATTATGTAAAGCATTCCAATAAGAAGACCTTACGATCGGGTGAGAATAAGATAGCAGTCGTCTTCGCACAGGGAGAAATTTTATACGGTGAGGGCGGGCTTGATGTCATCGGGCAAGGAATTATCAATGAGGCCTTGATCAAAGCACGTGAAGATGATAAGGTGAAGGCCATCGTGTTGCGGGTGAATTCTCCTGGGGGCAGCGCATTGACTTCCGATATTATTTGGAGGGAAGTGGAACTGACCAAAAAAATAAAACCGGTCATCGTATCTATGGGCAATGTGGCCGCTTCCGGAGGCTATTATATCGCTGCGGGTGCAGACCGTATTTTTGCGGAACCCACCACCATAACGGGATCCATTGGGGTTTTCGGTACGGTGCCGAACCTCACCGAACTGGCCGATAGGATCGGGGTAAACGCAGAGCAGGTGGGCACGAATGAAAATGCTGTGGAATATTCTCTTTTTGAGCCGATGCAGGACTCGTTTAAAGACCAAGTTCAAGAAAGCATCGAAGATACCTACCAAACTTTTTTGCAAAGGGTTTCCCAAGGGAGGAATATGACCATTGCCGAAGTGGACAGCGTTGCCCAAGGGAGGGTGTGGAGCGGTACCGAAGCGATGGGAATTGGCCTGGTCGATGAGATGGGTACTTTGGACGATGCCATCGCGTATGCCGCAGAAAAAGTTTCCTTGAGTGCCTACGGGATCAAAAAATTCCCAAAGTACAAAAGTGGCTTCGAGCGCCTCATGGAAGATTTGGAAGGTGCCAGCGTACAGGTCAAGGAAAATGTACTGAGAAATGAAATCGGAACTGAGGCCTATTCGATCTTAAAGGAGTTAAAATCGATTAACGAGCGAAAGGGAATCCAGGCAAGAATGCCCTTCGCACTAGATATAAAGTAGCGGATGACGGCAAAGGATAGAGTACTTGCCCAACGAATTTATTTATATTTAGGGGCGCTCTTCATTACGTCCTTAGTGGTTTCGAACCTTATTTTCCAAAAATTCTTTTATTGGAATCCTTTTGGCGAATTTACCATTTTTGATGTCTCTCTGTTTGAGGTTTCGGTAGGCATATTGCCGTACCCCATTACCTTTTTGATTACCGACATCATCTCGGAAATCTATGGTCGAAAAATGGCCAATCAAATCGTGACCGCGGGTATTTTCGCTTCTTTTTTCTCGATGGGAATCGTGCTGTTGGCAGAGGTAGTTCCTGCCATCCCTTCTTCCCCAATAGACGACAAAACGTTTACGCAGGTATTTGCTTTATCCCCGATAGC
>JBARCC010000442.1:0-8636 GCA_049793635.1 Maribacter sp.
GCATTAATTCCTCTAATGTTCAACGAAGGGTACTGTAATGCTTCTTGATACGTTGCGGATACTTTTTCCGGAGCCGAGATGCCCAGTCTTACATTTAGGCTATCCATGTCTTCGGGGATCTGGGACAACATTTTTTTATCTTGTTCCGTCAACACCACTCCCTCATAAAATCCAGGAATTTGAACTACTCCCTGTTCATCTTTCATGCTGCTTATCAATCTTGCGGCCCCGAAAACGGGATTAGGGGCATAGTTCCCATATTGGCCGCTGTGAAGGGCAGAAGTCGGCCCAAATACGGTAAGGGTTGCAGTGGCTATTCCGCGGGCGCCATAGGTCAACGTAGGAAGATTTGAAAGATGCCTCGTGCCATCCATGATAAAAAGCATCTCTGCGTCCAACAGTTTTTTATGTTCCAAAACTGCCTTTGGCAAATGGGGGGAACCGAGTTCCTCCTGAAAATCCATGATTACTCTTATGTTGAATTCAGGTTTTAGGGCATTGGACTGTAAAATCTGTAGGGCGGAAATGAAGGACATGGCAGGACCTTTTGAATCCGATGCACTCCGGGCAAAAATTCTAAATTCATCCTTAAGGCCTCCTTCGGTCAAGTTCCAATCGGTCTCCTCCCAAATCCCATCCTTAAAAGCTTTTAACACGGGTTCGAACGGATCGGTTTGGGACCATGCCGATGGGTCCACCGGTTGGCCATCGATCTGTAAATAAAAGAGAATGCTCTTGCGATTTTTATGATATATTTTTTCTGCGAAGAGTAGGGGAGCTCCATCTGTTTTTAGGGTTTGGGTCTTGAAGTTTAATGATGTAAATACACTATCGCACCAACGTTTGTTGGTTTCGATTTGTGCACTATAGTTTCCGTCATTTTTAAGTCTTAAAAATTGACGTAAATTTGAAATCGCCTCGGTAAATTTTTGGTCGGTAAGGGTCTTTAATTCGGAACTTGAGAGTGACTGTCCTCGACAAAACTGACTGCTGATGAACAGCGCCAACAGCAGTAGTAAAATTGATTTTTTCATCATTATTTAGCAGATTTCATCGATTTAGTCTTGTCTAAAAATTAAATATAAATAATTTATAACCAGCATATTTACGCTATTTATATTTAGTATTTGTTTACATTTTTGATAAATAGCGGTCCTGTTCTGAACACGGCATTAATCTTGCTCTTGCAACGATTTTATCTCATCCCTAAGCTTGGCCGCTTGCATGAAATCCAGCTCTTTTGCCGCCTTTTCCATTTCCTTTCTTTTCCCCTTGATCATCTTTTCGATTTGCTCTTTTGTCATGTAGTCCAAGTCGGGTTCCGCGGCTCTTAATTCCTCCTTGATGTAGTGATAGGTGGAGACGGAATTTTTAGTCAAAACATTGTCCAGGCTTTTGTTCAGTGCAGTAGGCACAAGGTTGTTATCGGTGTTGTATTGTATCTGTTTTTCCCGTCTGTAATTGGTTTCGTCAATGGTCTTCTGCATACTATCCGTAATCTTATCGGCGTACATGATCGCCTTTCCGTTTAGGTGCCGAGCCGCTCTACCTACGGTCTGTGTCAATGATCGATTACTGCGTAAAAATCCCTCCTTGTCGGCATCTAAAATGGCCACCAAAGAGACTTCCGGCAGGTCCAAACCTTCACGTAATAAATTGACTCCGATAAGCACATCAAAGATACCTTTTCGAAGGTCTTGCATGATTTCGACACGCTCCAACGTTTCAACGTCACTATGAATATATCTACAACGTACATTGATTCTATCAAGATATTTAGCCAGCTCTTCGGCCATTCTTTTGGTCAAGGTGGTGACCAAGGTACGTTCATCCTTTTCGACCCGTTGGTGTATTTCTTCCACCAAATCGTCGATTTGATTTAAACTTGGTCGAATTTCTATAATGGGATCCAATAATCCGGTAGGCCGGATCACCTGCTCCACATACACCCCTTGACTTAACTGTAGTTCATAATCCGCTGGGGTCGCGCTAACGTACAATACCTGATTTTGAAGCGCTTCAAACTCCTCAAACTTTAAAGGTCGGTTATCCATTGCAGCGGGCAATCGGAAGCCATATTCAACCAAATTCACTTTACGGGAACGGTCACCACCATACATGGCGTGCACTTGGGGAATGGTGACATGGCTCTCATCGATCACCATTAAATAGTCATCGGGAAAATAATCCAGCAGGCAGAAGGGTCTTGTACCGGGTTCACGCCCGTCCAAATACCTTGAGTAATTCTCGATTCCTGAGCAGTAGCCGAGTTCCCGAATCATTTCCAAATCAAAATTAGTGCGTTCTTCAAGCCTTTTCGCTTCAAGGGGCTTTGCGATATCCTTAAAATAATCGATTTGTTTTACAAGGTCGTCCTGAATGTTGTGAATCGCATTTTGCAGCACATCCTGAGAAGTAACGAACATATTGGCCGGATAAATGTTCAAGGTTTCATACACTTCCAAAATGGTATTGTTGAACGGATCAAAAGATTCAATTTCCTCTATTTCATCACCGAAGAAATGAATCCTGAACGCATAATCCGCATAGCTAGGGAAAATATCGATAACATCTCCCTTTACCCTGAAATTTCCATTTCTAAAGTCCGCCGTGGTTCTGGAATACAAGGATTGCACCAACTGGTGCATCAATTTTGTTCTGGCGATGACCTGGTCTTTTTTGATGGAAATCACGTTTTTTTGAAACTCTACGGGATTTCCGATACCATATAAACAGGAAACGGAGGCAATTACGATAACGTCCCGCCTTCCCGATAACAACGAAGAGGTAGCGCTTAAGCGTAATTTCTCAATATCCTCATTGATCGATAGATCTTTTTCAATATACACACCGCTAGTGGGAATATAGGCCTCGGGCTGATAGTAATCGTAGTAGGAAACGAAATATTCAACGGCATTTTCCGGAAAAAACTGTTTAAACTCGGAATACAATTGAGCGGCCAACGTTTTGTTGTGGGCCAATACCAAGGTCGGTTTCTGCACCTTTTCAATGACATTGGCAACCGTGAACGTCTTTCCTGAACCCGTGACCCCTAAAAGGGTCTGGTATTTTTCCTTTTCATCAAGGCCTTTCACCAATTCGTTGATGGCATTGGGCTGATCGCCCGTAGGTTTAAACGCTGATACTACTTTAAATTTCATCTTATAAAGTTACAAAAGAGGATGCATTTTCTTGTACTTTGTGGTTTCGGATTAGGGAGAATTTAACCTTACGTCGATGGTACGCAAACAACGTGAAAAGCGGTACCAATTTTTTCGCTCTGTGGCCTGTGGAGGCAAATTGACAATTTAAAATTGCTACATCAATTCAATGTATACTTAGAAATCCGAAGCTCAACCTTTTCCGAAGGTTATGGTTTTTTGGCGCCTTCTTCGACAGCCCAATTTTTAGCCCTTTCCGATCGTTTGGCAGATGCAGGATGACTCGAGGTAATGGAACCCTCTCCACCATCTTCACTTAGCCCGGTCAATTTTTGAAAGGCCGTCTCCATCCCGCAATAATAAAAATTAGTATTGACCAAGAACTTGAAACCCTACTCATCAGATTCAGACTCGTGCGTTTGGGAAAACTGCGCATTGGCAACATTCTCAACAAAACCACCTATTTCCTCATCCGCAAGATTTTACTCGATAATCGAGATATAACGCCCATGGACACTTTGTATTTAAATCAAACATGAATTTCTTTCAATGCTTCGTGGGCTTGCCCCGAGGTAGATTATGGTCATCCGTATATGCATCGCTACATCCTTTGCCGCAGAAATGCCATAAGCGGATTGAAATCTTTTTTTTGGAATACCCTAATTTTACGTGACCGATTTCGTGCCTTATGACGCTCATAAGTTCAGCGTCGTTCACAAGGTCCATGAGGCCCGCCATTCCCGGTACACTGCCGTCAGGTGTGGCGAAGGCATTGATACCTACGGCCTTGTATACTTCAAAGTTCACGTCCAGGCCAGCTTCGGTAGTGAGGCCTGAGACCAAGTTTTCCAATCGGTCTGCATAGGGGTCGCCAACTTCCGCAAAATGGTTGTTATTGTCCATCCATTCGATGAATTGTAAAGAAAGTGCGGCCATATCGGCATCAAACACGGTGGTTGTCTTTATTACTTTTTGAGCGGCATCTACATTGCCTTTCTCTAAAATTTCCCCGAACTGTGCCCGGACGTTAATGGTCAAAGAGGGAAATTGCAAAAACTAAGGAAGATAATTTCATAATCGGAGATTGGTGTACATGCTATTGGGTAACGCATGTACTAAAACTTGAGGGATGGATAATCGCTGCTTTCCGTAGTGTATCGATTATTTCAGCCGATCCTTTCGAAAGGAAGTACTATGCAGATATTGGGGAACATCAACGAGGTATTATCCGAGGCTCAACGTGCTCAATCCACTTACGCTCTTCTATATGGCACGTGTCGCTTGTAGTAAAACGGGTGGAACATAATGGTTACCTGTGTGGCTAGGGAGTGATGTTCTTACCGCTTGAGACTAAAATGCCCTTTGAGAATTTTGTTCGAGCGTGTTACTGCCCTAAACCAATAATCGGCCTCGGGTAATTGTTGGCCATTATATACACCGTTCCACCCTTGACTATTTGGGTCGATTTGGGCAAGAAGGGTTCCAAACCTGTCAAATATCCGTATAGAGAGCACCTCGTTTTCAGCTGTATCCGTTGTGGATAGAAATTGCCAAAAATCATTGGTGTTGTCGCCATTAGGGGTAAAGAATAAGGGGAAACCCTCTAGGGTCAAATCAATTTCCACGCGCTCTTGAGCGGCCCCGCATCCCTTTTTGTCACGAACAAAAACGGTATGGTTTTCTTTTGAAACTCCCGTAAACCTGTTCGAATCTTGATAGGGTCCGTTTTCATCATCTATCGCATATTCATAATTTCCTGTTCCGCTGACCTGTACCTCAAGCGTTAAAAAATTCCCTTGTTGTTGTACGTTAACGCTATTGATTTTGGGTGCTTCCGATATTTCTACCTGAAAATTTTGGAATGAAGGACATTCAATGGTATTTCCATCGTTTTCAATAATGGTAAATGCTTCATACCTATATGTTCCTGATTCCGTTAGGGTGACTTCGGAGGCGGAAGAGATGAGTTGGTCATTTCCAATACCATTAATTTTATACCATCTATGACCGTCGGCTTCGTCGGTCGCAGAAACGATGTTCGAGTCGCGATCGCTACAAATATTCACAATTTCCGGAAAGGAGATAACTGGGTTTAATACCCGTAATTCACCCGTTAAGGGGTCGAAATATGGACCACAGCCAAGCAGGGTGGAAAACGTTTCCTGGGAGCAACCTATGGCCTCGCCTGCTGAATTAAAGGGAATTATTGTTATAAAAAAAGTGCGATTAGCCTCAAAGTCGATAACGGATGTAGAAGTTCTTGAAAAGATCGCATCTTCAAGAATATTGGCATCGAAAGGAGTGTTTCCAATAGAAACTCGATATCCAGTAGCATTCGGTACCGCATTCCATTCTAGAACAGGGCTTAACGGAACGTTTGTTTCACCATCGAACGGGGTAATCAAGGCACTGCATCCAGGTAATATCACAGCTTCGACAGTTCTGAAGACCGAGGTAGTACAATTTGTTGCCGTACCTATTCTGTTGTAGGGTATTATGGTGACATAGATATCTGTCTCCGCAGGAAAGTCTAAAATGGGGTCATATTGAAGCTGATTGCCGATGTCGATATTATCAACGATTTCTCCGCCGTTCAATGAAGTACCGATGGTTAGAAAGTATCCCGTAGCATTCGGTGCTGAATTCCAAAATAGGTTGGTTGCTGTGTTCACGTTTTCATCGCCGTCCAAGGGATTTCTAATCGATGTACACGCTGGTGCCGCAGTCAAGGCAGCGGTCGTAAAACGTTGACTATCGCACACGATATTTGGCTGATTGAAAAAGAATAGGGTTATGGTAATGAATACCTCTGTGCTCTCAGGAAGACCAAGTGGAGGGGAATAGGTATTCGAAGAACCGATGTTTTGTTCGCTTAATATATCACGTCCCCCAGGTGTGGTTCCTATTGAGATTAGGTATCCTGGGACTCCGGTGATATTCTCCCATTGAATCGAGGTGCTGACAGGAACCGAATTTGCACCGTTGGCCGGACTCAACAGTTGTGGACAACTTTGAGCGAAAGATGGGGATGTTGACATTAAAAATATCAGAATGCATGGGATTACAACCCAAACCTTGGCCATAGATACCTTCAATTCCGTCTTCATAGAATAGTGCTCAATAGCACAATATACCATAAAATGAAAATTATGACAGGGATTCAAGTGTTAAATTGGATGAGCTGAATGAATCTCGGTCGTATGAAGAGGTTCTAAAGGTCCCTTCTTTTCAATAAAGCGTAGGAAGCGTAGATAAAAAACAGTGTCCAAAGGAGCACGATCAGGATTTGATACCAATGAACATGATAATCCAGTTCAAAAGACTCACCCATCTGGTTTGCCATAGACTGCACTGCGCCTAATCTTGAAAATGGTTCCGTGATCAAATTGAACATGGCTTGCAAAGGGAAGAATCCCATGATGATATCCGTAGTATCGCCATCGAACAATTTCCAACGGATCAGCCCTCTAAAAATCCCTTCCAACACTTGCCAAAGGATTAAAAAACCCAAAGCAAAGGCAGAACGTTTTACCAAAACGCCTAGAAATAGGCAAAATGAAAAGAAGCCCATTAGTTTCACGAAAAAGGCGGGTAAGAATTCCAGACCGGTCAGCATGGTAGAGAGTTCCCTATAATCGGAATAAAAGAGTCCAAGGATGAAAGAAACAACGAAAACGAATACCGTAGAAACCAACGAAAAGGTGACGACCGTTAGAAACTTGGACAGGATGAATTCCTTTTTAGAGAGGCCATCGATCAAATTCTGTTTAATGGTCTTGTTGCTGTATTCGTTAGACATCATGGAGACGATGACGATGGCCAAAAATAATTTAAAAAAGGCGGTGATAAAGGTGTTAAAGTGCCATATGTAAGGGAAGTTGAAGATGCCTTGATCGGCCAAATGAAATTGTACCGGGCCAATATCAAATTTTATGGCGGCGACCAGGGCAATGGAGGTCAGTAATGCAAAATAGGAAATGATTAAAAACTTACTCGCCCTGTTGTTCCAAAGTTTGATGAATTCTATATGTAGCAATCGTATCATTTGGGGTGTTTTAGTTGGTCTGGTTTTTGGTCAACGCTAAGAACTGCTCTTCGAGACTTTCTTTTCGTTTGACCAAATGAGAAACGATAATTCCGTTTTCGAACAAGGTTTTGTTCAAGGTCTTTGCGTCCAGTTCAGCCGTTAAAAATGCGGTTAGCACATCATTTTCCACTTTTATTTCTCCGAAATGTGTGTTGGTTTTTAAATAGGCGGATAACGCCTCCAGGTCATCTGTTTTCAACTCGAAAAAACCGTAGCTTGTTTGGAGACTATCCACTCGACCGGAATATAATTTTTCTCCCTTTCTCAGGATGACCACATGACTACAGACCTTTTCTACCTCGTCCAATAGATGTGAAGCCAATAAAATGGTCGTTCCCTGCGCTGCAACCGTTTTAATGATCTGTCGTATCTGGTGAATCCCCTGTGGATCAAGTCCGTTGGTAGGTTCATCTAAAATTAAGATTTCTGGATCATTGAGCAGGGCAGAGGCAATGGCCAGCCTTTGTTTCATCCCTAAGGAAAATGTACTGAATTTGCTGTTTTTCCTATCCAGCAAACCGACCAGTTCCAATTTTTCCTCGATTTTTTCGGGACCCACCCCTTTTATTTTACAGACTAGCCTTAGGTTCTGTAAAGCGGTCATATATGGATAAAAATTGGGGCGTTCAATGATAGCCCCCACCTTTTTTAGCGCATCATGGGTCGTTCCCGCGCCGTCGAACCAAGAAAATGCTCCGCTAGTTTTGTTGACTACGTTCAATACGATGCCCAACGTGGTGGATTTTCCACTACCGTTCGGACCCAAAATCCCGTATACATTGCCTTTCTCAATGGTAAAGGTCAACTTCTTGACGGCAGTCAAATACCCGAACTTTTTGGTAAGATCGGTTACTGTTAGTATTGTACTCAAAGTAAGTGGTTTTGATAGGTTGCCCTTACTTGACGAGTGTTTTGCTAAATTGTTACAAATTATTTCATTTGATGGGTCGTTTCACCTCTTTTTCTGTACTAAAACAGGGATGGCGTAGTGTTCGATAATATGGCTCACAAAGACTACGTTGATAACTTTGTGAACACTATTTTTACGATTCAGTGCTTCCTTAGCGAAATGCGCCGAGAAAAGAATTTTTTTTGAAAAAACTTTTTTTCTTGATTTTTACAAATTATCGGGATGGGAACAAGTGTCCTAAAAGTTTACGCTTTCCCTCTTGCCCATTCAATTTTACGATGTACCGATCACTTTCGTTAGATCAGGTAACCCAATTCGACCCATCCCTTTAACGTCAACGAAGCGGCCTGTGTCGATGCATGGGTACCAAAATGATAAAAAAAGCATAACCGTATCTGCAACGCTGTAATCGCTTTGAAAAAGGGACTTAACCAATGATAATGCTCGGTAACCATAGGGAAAGCCGACAGTGCTTACC
>JBARCC010000443.1:0-9176 GCA_049793635.1 Maribacter sp.
TTATTGGTGCCGTACCAAAATGCCCTAAAGTTGGTGTTATCCGTAAACGCTATGACTTTGCCCTTGCCAAGCCCCTGTACCTGAAAGGGGACCGTATTTTTAATAAGTTCAAGATTTTCTTCCGAAATATAACCGCTCAATAAAGGATTGTTCGTGTAGGTGATAGGATTGTTATAGCTATCCTTATCTGGTTTGATGTACACGTTTGTAGTTCTGAATAGCGCCAAGTTATCGTTTTTATATCCAAAGTTGATAGGATGTGAACGGTCTAGTTTAGTTTCAAAAATAGCACCTCCGGTGACCTGCGCTCCCGAAAAATCCTGTTTTTGTTCAAAAGAAATGTTTTTGGCGACCAACGTATCGGACTTAAAGCTCAATTTCATGAATTCATTGGTGTCGAACCACTTCGCAACCTCTTTGTATCCGATAAGGGTACCTCCATTGTTGACCCAAGTTTTTAAATTTTCCATACTCTTTTTATCGATGGCACTACCATAAAAGCTAGGTAGGATAATATCGGTATAGCTACTTAAATCGACACGGTTCAAATAGCTTAGGTCTAGTTTGGTAAGTCGCATTTGGTAACGGGTGTCGAATAAGTGCCATATTTCCCCTGCATCGTACGAACGTACGCCGTCACCGACAATGATGGCTACTTTTTGCTTTTTGATCGCTTCGAAATCATTACTGCCCAAGTCGATTCCTTTGGTAAGGCCGGTACCGACCGCAGTGATATTCAAGTGGCTTTCGGATGCAATTTTTTGCAGAAAACCATAGAGTTCCTCACTTTTCAAATCTTGGTTCTGTACGGGAATCATGATGGTTCCGTAATCGTAGGTTTTCCCTTCTACGGTAAAAGGTTTCTTTGCCACTTTGGCGCGTAAACCCTTTTCAAGAATAGCTTGCAAGGCTTTGGGCGTATAGTATTCGTTCCACTCGAAGAGATAGGCGTAGTTCGACGTTCCTGAAACGGTACCCGTGATTGGTTCTAGATTTATGATTTCATCACCCGCTGCGGTTAACGAGGTTACCTCGGTGTAGTCAACATTAAACGCCAATGGAAAGGTCCATGCAGAAATATCGTAGAAAAGGCTGTCGGTGAACGTTGTTCTTTTTTCGAACATGGCCTTGATCAGCCGTGGGTTCTTTTGTTCCATAGGTACGACGTAGCCAGTTCCTTTTTTGTAAGTGACGCCCGAAATAACGGCATCTTCTTTCAGTTGATGTACTTTGATTTGATGTCTTTTTAATAGTTCTACCAAATGCCAGGCTTTTGATGCATCTTTCGCATCCCCGAACAGGATTCCTTTGGTTTTAGCCTTTGAAGCTTCCGCCTGTATATCCTTGAAATAGTCCTGCTGATAGCGCAACAGTTTCTCTCTCATCGCACTCGCTGCCGCTATGGTAGAAAGTGCAGTTGTAAATTGGTTTCTGATGGTAAACGGAAACGTCAGTAATCCGTTATCACTTTCTTGGATATGACCTCGAGAGCTTGCCTGCTCGAAGAGTATGCCTATTCCACCATTTACGTCTGGGAAGGTAGAGCCTTTCCCATAATAATAGTCGTCATACCCTTCTTCAGAATAGTACAGTGAACCTATATTATCCAGAGCTTTCGCATGATAGGTGCCTATTTCGGCAGTAAGTTCTTGATTTAATTCAGGGGTCAAGGGGTGCACTCTGGTGGGCTCTCCCGGCTGAAAGAAAAAGGTAGCGTTGGTGCCCATTTCATGATGATCGGTGAGAATGTTCGGTAGCCATTTATAAAAAGTGGTTATACGAGCCCTACTTTCGGGTAATTGTACCGGTAACCAGTCTCGGTTCATATCGAACCAATAGTGGTTGGTTCTTCCACCGGGCCAGACCTCATGGTACTCACGTTCGTTGTTATCGGCGACTAGATTCATGCTTTTGTTCGTATTCGCCCAATAGGCGAAACGTTGCAAGCCATCGGGGTTGAACGACGGGTCCATGAGGATGATCGTCTGGTCTAAAAGTTTCTCTATTTCCGGCCCTTGTGCGGCCGCTAGGTAATAGGCGTAGGCAAGGCCGGCATTGGCACCACTAGGTTCGTTACCATGAATGGAAAAACCTTGATACACCACAATGGGCATATCTGAAATCGCTGTATTTCCCGGGTTTTCCGTTAAGGCAATATGCTTGTTTCTAATGGATTCTATATTCTGGTGATTTTGCGGAGACGTAACGGTCAGTAGTAAAATGGGCCTACCTTCAAAGGTTTCCCCGCGATTTTCGATGGTAATGCGGTCGCTTGCCTCGGCCAGGGTTTGCATATACACCATCAGCTTGTCGTGGGTTACATGCCACTCACCAACCTCATGGCCAATAATTTCAGAAGGTTTTGGAATGCGTTCATCATAGGAAATGTCTTGTGGGAGGTAATACGACAGGTCTACACGTTCTTGGGCAGAGAGTGAAAGCGCACAGCAGATCAAGTAATAATGGAATATGTTTTTCATAGTAGTTTTTTGAGTTGTTGTAAAAATAAAAAAACGACCCTTAACCGAAGTAAGCATCGCTTTTAAACATTTTAGAAAGGTACTTCTTTAAATATCCTCAAACTTCACATCGGTAAAACTTGAAGTTTCGCTAGCCGATTTTTCTATCGGAGGTGCAACCTCGTCCTCTTCTTTCTTGAAATCTTTCTGATGTCTCTCAGAAATGACTTCAGCCCCTTTTTCATTAATGATAAAATCCATCATTTCCTCAACATTCTCCTTAAAGGCATCAAAATCTTCTTTATAGAGATAAATTTTATGTTTTTTGTAGTGAAATGAACCATCATCATGCGTAAACTTTTTGCTTTCTGTAATCGTGAGGTAGTAATCACCTGCTTTGGTGCTTCTTACGTCAAAAAAATAAGTCCTTCTGCCTGCGCGTAAAACTTTGGAGTGAATTTCTTCCTGATCTGATAAATCTCTTTCGCTCATTTCTTATGTTTAGTGTCGTTATACTGTCAAAAATGAAAAAAAAAACGCTATCCGACAACAATTTTCTAGTTTTCTTTCTCGGAGAGCTGGTTGAAATAGAGTTCTTTATAATATCCTTCGGTTGCGTTTAATTCTTCATGTGTGCCCTGCTGAATTAACTTTCCATCCGCCAAAACCAAAATTTTATCCGCATTCTTAGCCGAGGAAACACGATGGCTTACAATGAGTGTGGTCTTATTTTGGGACGCCTTTTTCAGATTATTCAAAATTTCCTCTTCCGTTTCGGTGTCCACGGCAGAAAGGCAATCGTCGAATAAATAGATTTTTGGATCCTTGATCAATGCTCGCGCTATGGAGACCCTTTGTTTTTGACCACCGCTCAAGGTAATGCCCCTTTCGCCCAATACGGTATCGTATTTTTTAGAGAATCCCATTATATTTTCATGGACCACGGCATCTTTGGCGATTTGGGTTATTTCTGTATCGCTGGCGTTTGCCTTTCCGAATTTTATATTGTTCCTGATGCTATCAGAAAATAGAAATGCGTCTTGGGGTACCGCACCGATAGATTCCCTTAACTGGGTAAGGTCAATTTCCTTGATTGGTGCATCGTCTATCAATATTTCACCCGAAGAGGTATCGTACAGGCGAGCGACCAAATCCAAAATGGTCGATTTTCCAGACCCTGTTTTTCCCAATATGGCAGTCGTTTCGCCCTTATTGATGGTGAAGGATAAATTGGTCAACGCAGTTATTTCGGTGTCTTCATAAGTAAACCCTACGTTTCTAAATTCTATTTTTCCTTGGACATGATGATGATGGGTGGGCGTATTTTTTAATTCTGAGTCTTGATTCAGAAATTCATTAATACGTTCTTGGCTTGCCGCTGCCCTCTGTATAATAGAAGTCAACCAGCCCACGATGGCAACGGGCCACGTTAACATATTTACGTACAAAATAAACTCTGCGATAAGGCCAACACTTATTTCGCCTGCCAAATATTGTTTCCCACCTATATAAATGACCAAAATATTACTGATCCCTATCAATAAAATCATCAATGGAAAAAACCAGGCATTTACCTTCGCAAGACTAACACTTTTATCTTTTCCCTCATTGGCCAACGAAACCAATTCCGCATTGGTCTGTGGTTCCAAGGCATATGCCTTAATCACCGAAACACCTGAAAACACTTCTTGTGTAAACGTAGATAGGGTAGAAAGGTATTGTTGCACAATGGTACTTCTCTTGTGTATGATTTTACTGATCTGATAGATCAAAACAGATAGAATGGGGAGCGGTAACAAAGTGTATGCCGCCAAGGTTGGGGCTTTAATGAACATCAACGGCACCAAAAACCCAAAAAGGGTCAATGTCTGAATACCGTACATAATGGCCGGACCCGCATAGTTGCGCACCTCGTTCACATCTTCGCTGATCCTGTTCATCAAATCACCCGTTCTGTTCTTTTTATAAAAATTAAGGCTTAATTTTTGGTAGTGGTCAAAAATTTCATTCTTAAGATCATACTCGATATAACGAGATACATTGATAATGGTCTGCCGCATGAGAAAGGTAAAAAAACCTGATAATAAGGCGGCACCGACGATGATGAGGATGAATTCAAATAATTGATTTTGTGCGTCGGTTTTAGAAATTTCGGTATCCAGAAAACGCTGCACCACCGTAATCGATTTATTGACGTAAGAAGGCATCACTAACTGAAAGAGCCTCGCAATAATGGTAATGATCACCCCTAAAAATAGTTTAAGCCAATATTTCTTAAAATATTTATTCAGGTGCTTAAGCTCTTTCATAGTCGGTCAAAAAAGATGTTTACGAATTCTTGGCTCAAAGATAGTTTTTTGCCCCAAAACCAGCTGTTATAAATTAGCCAAGATAATTGCAATTGCTATTGTCGACCTTTAAATAGATACTTACCTTTGCGCCTTCAATAATTCATAGTATCAAAAAAGTTCTTTACAATGCTTACAAGAAGGCACATTAGGGTCAAGGTGATGCAGAGCATATACGCCCTAATCCAATCCAAGGATGATTCCTTGCAAAAACAAGAGAAGTTCTTAAAAGTAAGCATAGACAATACCTATACGCTCTATCTGCTGTGGTTGAGTTTGTTGGTCGAACTTCAAAAAAAGGCTTCGGAGCAAATTTCACTTTCCGCCAACAAATACATCAGCGATAAAAGTACCGATGTTCCCAATCCAAAAAAGTTCATCCAGAACAAGGTATTGCTTCAACTTGTGGAAAATAAAAGGTTGACCGAAGAACTGGATCATAGAAAATTGGACAATTGGTACCTGAACGAGGAGTATGTGAAGCTCATTTACAGGGACATGTTGGAAAATGAGGCCTACCTCGCGTATATGTCCAAAGGGGAAAGCAGCTATTCGGATGATAAGGATTTGATTTTGACCTTGTTCAAGACGGTGATTGCGCCCAATGATAAGATTTATGACTATTTTGAAGATGATAAATTGACTTGGGTCGATGATATTCCCATCGTGAATACCTTTTTACTGAAGCATTTAAAAAAAGCGAAGGAGTCTCATGCCGAGTCCTATTTTTTGCCCCGGTTGTTGAAGGACGAGGATGATATGAAATTTGCACTGCAGCTGCTTTCGAAAACCTTACTAAAAGATGCGGCCTTGGAAAAAGAGATCGAAGGCAAAACCCCCAATTGGGATAAGGACCGTATTGCCGAAATCGATGGTATTCTTTTAAAAATGGCAATTTGCGAGCTTCTCCATTTTCCTTCTATACCCGAGAAGGTTACCATCAATGAATACTTAGAGATCGCAAAGGAATATTCTACGCCAAAAAGCAGTATTTTTATCAACGGTATTTTGGACAAACTTACCCGAGAGTATAAGGCCGATGGAAAGCTTAACAAAATGGGAAGGGGTCTATTATAATAATATTTTCTAATTTTGCGTTAAATTGATAAATTAATATAGTATGAAAAAAATAGTTTTAGTAGTGGGTCTAGTATCCATGGTGGCTTTTACGTCATGTAAGGAGAATGCGTCGAGCAAAATTAATACCGATAATGTAGCGGAAGCTGCGGTGAGGGATGAAGCCTCAAAAGCGGTACCGGTGATGTCTTTTGAAAATGCGGAGCATGATTTTGGCACGATTGAACAAGGTGCACCCCAAGAAACAGCGTTCAAATTCACGAATACGGGTAATGCCCCTTTGATCATTACCGATGCGAAGAGTAGCTGTGGTTGCACGGTGCCAAATCCGCCGAAAGATCCTATAGCGCCAGGGGAAACTGGCGAGTTGTTGGTGAAATTTAATGGTGCGGGCCAAAATCAAGTGACCAAGACCATTACCGTTACTGCCAATACCGAAAAGGGTTCCGAGATATTGAGAATAAAAGCGTTCGTAAATCCAAAAGGTGCCGCTCCATTAGGTCCGGTGAAATAATTAAATACAATTCAAAACATGGATAATATAGGTCAGTTTCTTCCGATGATCTTAATTTTTGTGGTCGCCTATTTTTTTATGATAAGGCCTCAAATGAAAAGACAGAAGGATGAAAAGAAATTTTCGGCAGAATTGAAACGTGGTGATAAGGTAATTACCAAAAGCGGACTGCACGGAAAGGTAGTGGATTTGAATGACAAGGATTTTTCTTGTGTTTTGGAAACTATGGCAGGGAAACTGAAATTCGATAGGTCTGCCATTTCTTTAGAGATGAGCAGGAAATTGAACGAACCCGAAAAAGTAAAATAGCGATTTAGAATAGCGAATTTCCCTAATTCGTAACAAACACCGGTGGAAACATCGGTGTTTTTTTATGCACTAAATTTTATATCTTCCTATGCTAAAACGTAAGGATATGGGAACCGATCGCAGAACATTTTTAAGACAAGGAGCAGCTGGCGCACTGTTTACAGGTACTTCTTTTCTTTTTCCGATGAATTTGTTGTCTGCAATGCGTAAAAAAGTAGGTGCGAACGATATGATCAATGTAGGCCTGATCGGCTGCAAGGGAATGGGCTTTTCAGACCTTACTTCCTTATTGAAAATGAGCGATGTAACGGTCATCGCACTATGCGATATCGATGAGAACGTATTGCGCGCTAGGACCGCCGATTTACATAAAGCCGGAATCAAAAAACCAAGGTGGTACACCGACTACAGAGAGTTACTGGAAAATAAGGATGTTGATGTGGTAGTGATTGGAACTCCCGACCACTGGCATTGTCTACAATTAACGGATGCACTACAGGCCGGTAAGGACATCTATTGTGAAAAACCAATAGCAAACTCCGTTCAAGAAGCGGATACCATGCTGTTCAGGACTCAAAAGAGCGATCGAATAGTGCAGGTAGGGCAGTGGCAACGAAGTCAGCCTCATTTTGTCGACGCAATAAACGTGGTGCATTCGGGCGCATTGGGCGAAATACGTTTGGCAAAGGCCTGGGCGTATCAAGGTTGGATGAAGCCCATACCTGTGGTTCCCGATGCAAAGGCACCGGATGGTGTTGATTATAAAATGTGGTTGGGACCGGCGGCACTGCGTCCTTTCAACGAAAATAGGTTTCATTTTAATTTCAGGTGGTTTTGGGATTATGCAGGCGGTTTGATGACCGATTGGGGCGTACATTTAATGGACTACGCGCTTTACGGAATGAAGGCCGGGTATCCAAAATCGGTCATGGCGTTGGGTGGGAAATTTGCCTATCCTGATGATGCTTCCCAAACACCAGATACCTTGCAGGCCGTTTATGAGTACGAGGGTTTCTCCATTCTTTGGGAGCATGCCACCGGCATCGACGGGGGTAATTATGGACGAAATCATGGCATCGCCTTTATCGGTAACTATGGAACGTTGGTCTTAGATCGGCAGGGATGGGAGGTAATACCTGAAAAAGAATTTCAAGGATGGGGAAAAGAAGGTATTCCCAAAATGGAGGCGTCCTCTTATCGTAACGAGGGTGTCAGTGGACTTGATTTACACACTAAAAATTTCATTGAAGCGGTGAAAAGTAGGGATGCTTCCAAACTCAATGCTCCCATAAAGGTGGGCTACGATGCTGCGGTGGTCTCCCATATGGGCAATGTCGCTTACAAGACGGGAAATAGGGTGTACTGGGATGCGGTAAAGGGAAAATTTACCGATGATTCCGCAAATATACACTTGATGGCCAATTACCAAAATGGATGGGAATTGCCGCTGATGAAATAATCGATGCTCCCAGTAGCCATCTCTCCTTAAGGTATTGTTGTGCTAAAAACAAAAACTTATCTCAATTGATAGTACGTATAGTGTTTGTTTTACAGAAGAGAGGGACAAGGCTTGTTCATTTTTAGCGAAATTGGATTTTTTTGAAAATGGAAAAGTTCAAATGAATTCTTTTCTTTTCAGTGTCGATGGGGTGTTTAGGGCAAAGGTCTTAAGTCACTCATATAGGATTTTTGCTTGTATTCTACAGAAGTTTTAGAACCGGCTTCGACGAATATTTTGATATGAACTGGTCACGTTTTCTTAATTCAGATACACTGTCGGAGTTACTATCTTGGGAATCTTAAAATTGCCAAGGTCCCATATAGGGTATCTTAATTTCCTATTATGTTACCTTTCTGGAAGTTAGCATACAGAAATACGCGGTTAAAAAAGCACTTTCCAAATGCTTCAGGATCTCTAGTGTGGTTCAAAAACTACGGCTTCTTCTATGACTGTTCTAAACTTTAGAGGTTGTCCATTCCTGTACACTGCGCTCGGCGGTAAGTTCACAAATCTTTACAATGACTTCAACCGCCTTTTGCATACTTTCTACGGGAACATATTCATATTTTCCATGAAAATTATGTCCACCGGCAAAAATATTGGGGCAAGGCAAACCTTTAAAACTAAGCTGTGAGCCGTCGGTTCCCCCTCTTATGGGCTTGATCAAGGGAGTTACTCCGATACGCTCCATGGCCTTTTGTGCAATTTCGATAATATGGTAGAGCGGTTCAACTTTTTCTTTCATATTAAAATATTGATCCTTTAGGTCCAATTCGATACAATCCCCATTTTCAGAATTTAATCTATCGATAATGGAATGCAATAGCGCCTTTCGTTCTTTGAAATGCGCTTTATCATGATCTCTAATGATCAAACCCACCGAAGCTTTCTCTATGTCACCTTCAAAATCGTTGACATGAAAAAATCCTTCTCTTCCCTCTGTTTGCTCAGGGACTTCATGTTTGGGC
>JBARCC010000444.1:0-4931 GCA_049793635.1 Maribacter sp.
ATCGAAACCGCTCCGGAGCAAAAGGACTTCTTTAAGGAAGCACGTTTTTTTAACGTATCCACAGGATTGGTACTATCGATCGGGGCTTAAATCGTTAGCGTCAATGGGATTTAATTTTAAACTCCCTTGTTAAAGAGGGCCTTTAATTCGGTAGCATCGTCCGGTTTCATTTTCCCGGCCAATACTAAACTTAGTTGCTTTCTGCGTAGGGCCCCTTCGAACCTCAGTTTTTCCAATTCGGTTTCAGGAATAAGCTCGGGTACTTCCGTCGGTTTGCCGGTTTCATCAACGGCAACAAAGGTATATATGGCCTCATTGGCTTTCGTTCGTTTGCCATTGTAACGGTCTTCGATCCACACATCGATATAAACCTCCATAGAAGTGGTATAGGCCCTAGAAACGACAGCCTCAACCGTAACGACACTTCCTAAAGGAATGGCCAGGTTAAAGGCAACGTGGTTTACGGACGCCGTTACCGTAATTCGCCTGCTATGTCTACCGGCGGCTATACTGGCAGCACGATCCATACGCGCCAATAGTTCGCCCCCAAATAGATTTTGAAGGGCATTGGTCTCGCTGGGGAGCACCATATCGGTCATTGTGGTTCTGGATTGAGCGGGTGTTTTGGTTTCCATCAATTGAAATTTTCCGCAAAGATACGGGCATCATTGATGGTTATACAATGGCGAAGGCTTTATTTTTTTGAAAGTAACCACGCATCTTTTGATTGGGTGCGCTTAATCTCCCTAAGTGCTTTTAAGGCTTCATCAGGGTTCGGATAACTTGCGTAGGTAACGACATGTAAGCCGTATGAATTGGTGCCGTAATACGCTGAACGATATCCGAGCGCTTGCAATTGCTCAATTTTACGATCAGCGTTCGCCTTGATTCGGAACGCCCCGGCAATAATGTGGTGCATTTCGCCTTCTGCGTCTACAGGCATACTATTGGCCTTTGCCTTAACCGTAACCGTGGGCAGTTCTAAAGGTGCCATATCAAAAAAAGTAGCCTCCTGTATCTGTTTTGTTACGTATTTCTGGGCATCTTGCCGTGCAACTTGTTCGTTGCTATGTTGTTGTTGATAAACACGGTATCCTGTGAGGCCCGTAGAAAAGGCCAACATTAGAAGAGCCGCATACTTTAAATAGGGTCGAAAACCACCTTGTTCTCGCCGTTCTGGAGTGATAACGAACGGTATTTTTTCTTCTAAAGTGGTCACCTCCTCCTTTAAAACCTCTCTGGTAACAGGCAATGCATTAAAGTTCGAAAGTCCGAAAGAAGAGGTAAGGTAATTAAGTTCGGTATAGGGCTCGAAGAGCGTCCTACCTTCTTGATTGGCAGAAAGTGACCCAATATTCTTCAATTGTACCGATGCGCCGTCTTTTAACCGCTGTTTCCAAAGGTTCGATTGCTGCTCTATGTGGGCCAGTGCGGTTTCAAATGAAATTTTTTCCGATTCGGATACATAGGAGACCAAAAGACCGTCGTTGGAAACGAGCTGTCCGTTGAAGGAGATCGATTTGGTAGGAGCAAAAAATGTGTTCGTACCATGATGGATACGCGCCGATTTTTTCTGGGTAAGAAACGCTCCAAAACCGGGAACGACCACACAGTTGTATCGATATAACAATTCGCTTATATAGTGTTCTAAAACCATATCGTGGCAAATATGCTTAAAATAAAGGGGTAGAAAAACCTCTTTAGTAAGTTTTTATTAACATATTTTTTAACCTAATTTGCGAAGTATCCATGATAGCCACACAACGCACTGCCGATGAACTCATTGCAATTCTTAGATTGCAACGCATACCCAACATTGGCGATGTGCTTGCCAAGAAATTAATTGCACACTGTGGCAGTCCAAACGCAATTTTTGAGGATAAACAGCGAAACCTTTTAAAAATAGAGGGCATCGGCACCCATGCCCTGAGGCATCTTTTTGAAAAAGCGCATTTGGAAGCTGCTGAAACGGAATATCGGTTCATATTAAAAAATGATATTTCCTGTCATTTCTTTCAGGACAAATCGTATCCTACTTATTTAAAGCATTGTATCGATGGCCCTATTCTGTTGTTTCAAAAGGGAAATATTGACCTTGAGCACCGAAAAATCATTAGTGTGGTGGGCACACGGAACATTACCAGTTATGGAAGTGCGTTCTGTGAACAGTTCATTGCGGAGTTGGCGCCGCTTGATCCGATCATCGTCAGTGGTTTTGCCTACGGCGTGGATATCTGTGTTCAACGCGAAGCAATAAAACAAGGGTTGCAGACCATAGGATGTTTAGCACATGGGCTCAATCAAATATATCCTAAAGTCCATGCTAGATACCAGGCAGATGTTTTAAAGAACGGAGGTTTTTACACCGAATTCTGGAGTACAAGCAGTCCCGAGCGCGAGAATTTTCTAAAACGGAACCGCATCATTGCAGGGATGACCGAGGCGACCGTTGTGGTAGAGTCTGCGGAGAAGGGCGGAAGTCTAGTAACGGCCGATATCGCCAATAGTTATAATAGGGATGTGTTCGCCGTACCGGGCAGAACCACCGATAAGTACAGCTTGGGCTGCAATAATCTCATCAAGCAGCAGAAGGCCCATGTACTTACCTCTGCGGCAGATTTAATTTATCTTTTGGATTGGGAGCTTGAAACTAAACCCAGTAAAACCATACAAAAACAGTTGTTCGTCGATTTGGAGGATACGGAGCAGGCTATCTACACCTACCTACAAAATAATGGAAAACAGGTGTTGGATAGTATTGCGTTAGAATGCAACATTCCCATTTTTAAAGCCTCGTCTACCTTATTGACCATGGAAATGAAAGGCGTGATACGGCCTTTACCGGGAAAATTGTTCGAGGCGATCTAGTATTTTACAGACCACCTAGTTTGTAGAACCCTTATGAACGGCTCATGAAGTGCCTGTAAGTGCATTTCATCGGATGTTTCCTTTTTCAAATCTAAGGTTTGGTCTTCTAGTTATGGCAGCAATCGCTTAAGTACCTACTCGTTGGTTTGTACTTCCAAAAATGGATACTTTGACGGGCACCTATTCGATGTATTGGTTACGACTTTAAAAATTCACCTCCTTTAAAAGGGCTAGGGGAGGCCTTCTAGTATCCCAATTTTTCCCGAACGCGTTCCAATACACCATCGGCCACTTTTTTGGCTTTTTCAGCCCCTAGGGCCAAGGCCTCATCTACTTCGTTCAAGTGGTTCATGTAGTAGTCGAATTTTTCGCGAGGTTGCTCAAACTTGTTGATGATGACTTCGTACAGCGCTTGTTTTGCATGGCCATACCCGTAATTTCCTGCTAAATAGTTGGCACTCATTTCTTCGATTTGGGGCTGGGTGGCCACTATTTTATAAAGCGCAAAAATGGTATCGGTGGATGGGTCTTTAGGAGCTTCCATTGGGGTACTGTCCGTTTGAATGCCCATAACCTGCTTTCGCAATTGTTTATCGGTTTGGAAAAGACTGATCAAGTTTCCTTTGCTTTTACTCATTTTAGCACCATCCGTTCCAGGGATGTACATGGTTTCTTCCTGTACTTTGCCATCGGGGAGTACGAAAGTCTCACCTAGTTGTGCATGAAATCGCGCAGCCACATCGCGGGTCATTTCGATATGTTGCATCTGGTCTTTTCCGACAGGGACAATATGGGCATCGTACAGTAAAATATCTGCGGCCATCAGCATCGGGTAGGTGAAAAGCCCTGCATTGACATCTTCCAACCGATCGGCCTTATCCTTGAACGAATGTGCGAGCGTTAACCGTTGGTAAGGGAAAAAACAGCTCAAATACCAGGAAAGCTCGGTCACCTGGGGGATGTCACTTTGCCTGTAGAATACCGTCTTTTCTATGTCCAGGCCAAAAGCGAGCCATGTGGCCGCCGTAGCATAGGTGTTTTTGCGTAGTTCTTCCCCATTTTTAATTTGGGTAAGGGAATGCATATCCGCAATGAACAAAAAGGATTCGTTTTTAGGGTTTTGGGCCATCTCTATGGCCGGTACGATCGCCCCTAGAATATTTCCTAAATGAGGGGTCCCCGTACTTTGTATTCCCGTTAAAATTCGTGCCATGTACTTTTCTTCTTAATCCGTAAAGGTAAAACAAATCGAAAAAAGCGAACCTAAATACCTATTTTTGATTCATGCTAAAATTGATTAGCCCCCTAGGCTATGTCTTGTACCGTATTTGGTTCTATATTTTAGTAGCGGTGCCCATTTTAGTATTTTTTCCGTTCTTGGTGCTATTTGCTTCTAGAGAAATCTGGTATCCCCAATTTTTTTGGATGGCCCGTACCCTCTGGGCGAAGCCTATCCTTTACGGCATGTTTTGCTGGCCAAGTGTAACCTATGCTGAGAAATTGCAAAATGGGAAAAGCTATATGCTGGTCGCTAACCATACCAGCATGTTGGATATCATGTTGATGCTTGTGGTAAGCAAGAACCCCTTTGTATTTGTAGGAAAAAAAGAATTGGTAAAGATACCGTTGTTCGGTTTTTTCTATAAACGAGTGTGTATAATGGTCGACCGAGAAGACACCCAAAGCAGAACGGGGGTATATAGAAGGGCGCAAAAACGGCTACAGCAAGGCTCGAGCATCTGTATTTTTCCGGAAGGCGGTGTGCCCAACGAGGATATATTTTTGGATACCTTTAAAGATGGTGCCTTTAAAATGGCCATCGCACATCACATACCGGTCGTGCCGATTACGTTTTATGATAACAAAGAACGGTTTTCGTTTACATTTTTAAGCGGAGGTCCCGGAAAGTGCCGTGCCAAGGTGCATTCTTTTGTAAAGACCGGGGCACTGAAACCTGAAGATACCCAAAACTTGAGGGATACTGTTAGGCAAACGATACTGAACGCATTGCTTAAAAAGGAGTAGCATGCGTTGATGTTCAATTTTTCTATACTGAGCCATGC
>JBARCC010000445.1:0-8022 GCA_049793635.1 Maribacter sp.
GGCCATTGGTCTTAAGGCCGAACAGGGTACCCTTATCATGCACAAGGTTAAATTCTACGTAGCGCCCGCGTCGTATTTCTTGCCATTCTCTCTGCGCAGGGGTATAGGGTAAGTCTTTTCTTTTTAAAACAATCGGCACATAACCTCTCAAAAAACTATCTCCGACCGTCGTCACAAATTCATACCAGGCCTCCATATCCATATCAGAAGTTGCTTTACAATAGTCAAAGAATAGGCCACCGATTCCCCTAGCTTCGTTTCGATGGGTATTCCAGAAATAGTCGTCACACCGTTTTTTGTATAGCTCATAAAATGAGGAGTCATGAGGATCACAAGCCTTTTTACAGGTAGCATGAAAATGAACGGCATCTTCATCGAACAGGTAATACGGCGTTAAATCTTGGCCACCCCCAAACCATTGGTCAACGATATTCCCTTGTTTGTCGTACATCTCAAAATAGCGCCAATTTGCATGCACTGTAGGCACCATCGGGTTTTTTGGATGTAAGACAAGACTTAGCCCACACGCAAAAAAGTCGGCATCCTGCACTCCAAAATAGGCTTTCATACTCTCTGGAAGGGCTCCATGTACCCCAGAAATATTAACTCCTCCTTTTTCAAAAACCGCACCATTCTCTATAACCCGCGTGCGGCCACCACCCCCTTCGGGGCGGTCCCATATATCCTCTTTAAAAGCGCCCATGCCATCTACCTCCTCTAGTTTAGAAGTAATGGTATCCTGTAGTTTTTGAATGTACCCGTAAAATTTAGTTTTCATAATCAAGTTCATAAAGTTCCATATCCATAGGGTTTTCATGGGGCGGAGTCCATGATTTCATCAATGTTGCTTTCCAACGATAGCCACATTTTTCAGCTACCCCAATACTCGCCTTGTTCGTTTTATGTGCGATAATTTGTAGCGTTTTTAAGCCCAAAACATTGATGGCATAGGTGGACAGTAGGTGCACACTTTCTGTAGTATAGCCTTTGCCCACGTATTGATATCCGATGGCATATGCGAGTTCGCCCTGTTTTTTAGTCCAGTCTAGTTCTTTGATATATACAAGCCCGATTACATTATGATTTTCCTTACCCTTCATAACGAATAGGAATTCTTGTTTTTCGGTAAACTCCTTAACTTTTTGTGCTACAAAAATTTTAGAGAGATCAGGGGTGAGATTTTGTTGCAGGGTGATTGGAAAAAACCGTTTTAATCGTTCTGCATTGGCAGTACAAAAATCACAGATACGCCAAGCATATTTTTCAGCGATGGGTAAAATATAAAAATCGTTCTGCTCTAAGGTCATAGCATAGGGTGGTCTTAAACGGCAATATCATCCATAGGCATCTGTATTTCCTCCTGTTGGTGTTTGGCCCAAATCGCTAATCCGAACGTTAGCACACCGAGTCTGCCAATGAACATCATTATGATGATGGTCGTTTTACCTATTGTGGATAGTTCGCCGGTTATTCCGGTACTTAGGCCTACAGTACCCAATGCCGAAGCAACTTCGAACAATATTTGTTCAAATTTGAAATCTTCGGAAAATGTAAGCAGAAAAGTACCTAATGCAATAAGCGACGTATAAAAAATAAAGGAAGATGTAGCGATATATAAACGTTCGTAAGGGATTACCCTTCCTAAAAAGGTAATTTTCTTACTGTTTTTCAATCTACTTTTCATTATTGCGAATACGGCGGTCAAGGTCGTAATTTTCATTCCACCGGCAGTACCGGAAGGGGAAGCACCAATATACATCAAGAATATGGTGACCAATAACATGGGCAATAGAAAGGCACCAAAATCTACGGTATTGAAACCAACGGTGGTCATGGCCGTCATGCTCTGAAAAAATGCCGCCAGAAACCGCTCTCTACCATTAAGTGCTGTTATTGTTGGTTCATAGAAATAAAAGAATAGAAAGCCGAAAGAGAGTAACGTTAGAAACCCGTACAACACAATTTTAGTCGTAAAACTGAGCGAATGCGTTTTTTTGCGAAGCATCAATACGAAATCGGTCACCACGATAAAACCTAGAGATCCTGCAATGGCTAATATGGAAACGGTCGTATTTATGAGAACATTACCGGTATATTCGCTAAACCCTGAATCAAAGAGACTGAATCCTGCAGTACAAAAAGCACTTATACTGTGAAATATCGAGGACCAAAGGGCTTCCCAAATAGGCATTCCTTCTTGGTTAAAGGCGATGAAAAATAATACGGTTCCCAATACTTCCATCACTAGGGTAAACATAATGACCGATTTCAGAAAATCCTTAATCTTGATAGTCACGGGAAGCGTAAACTCGGTTTTCAATACATTTTGATGCCAATGGGTCATTTTTTTTGTGGTGGATAAGATCATAAAAGTTGTAAAGGTCAGGTAGCCAATGCCACCTAACTGAAACAAAATCACGATTACCAATTGTCCGAAAAAAGTATAGGAATCAAAAATGGATACCGTAACCAGCCCTGTTGTCGATACCGCTGAGGTTGCAGTGAATACGTTATCAAGAAAGGGCACTGACGTCTTTTGAAGCCAAGGCAACGACAAAAGAATTGCGCCTATAAGCACGTAACTCAAGAACCCATAAAAAAGATTTTGCTGTGGGGTGAGGCCTAGTTTAAAGCGAAGATATTTTCCTTGTACGGTATTGAGCAGGCTCATCCATTTGTTTTCTTACAGTGTATACTCCTTCACCGCATCTACAAATGCCTTGGCATTCTCCACAGGAATGTTCGGTAAAATACCGTGCCCTAAATTAACGATGTAGTGGTCTTTCCCGAATTCGTTGATCATTTGGGTTACCATTTTCTTGATTTCGGACGGTGGGGATAGTAGCCGTGAAGGGTCAAAATTGCCCTGTAAGGTTATTTTTCCTCCACTTAAATAACGCGCATTTTTTGCGGAACAGGTCCAATCGACCCCGAGTGCCGAAGCGCCCGATGTAGCCATATCGCCAAGAGCGAACCAACAGCCTTTTCCAAACACGATTACGGGGGTTTCCTCCTTTAGGGCATCGATGATCTGCTGAATGTACTTCCACGAAAATTCCTGATAATCAACAGGGGATAACATGCCGCCCCAAGAATCGAACACTTGCACGGCATTGACGCCGGCGGCCACTTTCGCCTTTAGATAGGCAATGGTGGTATCGGTAATTTTTTGAAGAAGTTCATGGGCGACAAGGGGCTGGGTAAAACAAAGTTCTTTGGCCTTGTCAAAGGTTTTGCTTCCTTGGCCTTGAACGCAATAGCATAAGATAGTCCATGGCGATCCTGCAAAACCGATGAGTGGAATTTCATCGTTCAGTTTTTCCTTTGTGGCTTTTATGGCTTCCATCACGTACCCTAAGGCTTCATGAACGTCGGGTACGATGACACGGTCCAAATCTTTTCGGGAACGGATAGGATGGGGTAAATACGGACCAAAATTCGGTTTCATCTCCACCTCGATATTCATTGCCTGCGGAATCACTAGAATATCACAGAAAAGAATTGCGGCATCCATGCCGTACCGTCTAATGGGCTGTACCGTAATTTCGGAAGCCAGTTCTGGGGTCTGACATCGTGTGAAGAAATCATATTTCTTCTTGATTTCCATAAATTCGGGCAAGTACCGTCCTGCTTGGCGCATCATCCATACCGGCGGTCTCTCTACAGTTTCGCCTTTTAAGGCTTTAAGAAATAAATCGTTTTTCATTCTTAGCTTTTCGCTGCTAGCTGTTGGCCTTTAGCTATTTTTTATTTTACTAATAAGACTATTTATCATTCTGGATTCTTCATCGATTAATTCAAAAATGAATTCCAAATATCGATTTCAATAAAACGTAACGCTCTGGAAATAATTAATGGAGTCTCAACTTCAAAAAGGGATCCCAACGCTATTTCTAAAAATCGTTTAAATTCAATTTCGCTATTTTTACTTCATCCTTCTGCTATATTGGACGGAACCGAGACAGCGGCTCTGGTAATTTGACTTTTTAATCCAAATTTTTCTTCACTTGGTAATTTATTGGCCAAAACATAACTATGCGTAACGATAGTAATTCCTTTCGACCAAATTTTAAGCTTTCGAAAATCTCTCATTTTTAAAAATAAAGAGCTAGAGGCTAAAAGCCAAAAGCTAGTCTTTAAAATCTTCGTTCACCAAATCGATTACACTTTCTACACTAGGCAACTTGGCGACCTTCACGTTTTTAAAATGCTCCCTAGCGGCTTTCGCCGTGGTTTCGCCAATACAGTAGGCGGTCTTGTCCACATCGTTCTCTCTCAAATAGCTTTCTATGGTGGACGGACTAAAAAATAGAACTCCCTTTACCTCTTTGGGGATGGTGTCCCCTGACAGCTTTGTCCTGTAGGCCTCTACACCGTTGACGACAATGTTATTCTCCTCTAAAATATCCGGTAATTCCTCCAAACTCAAATTCCCGTGAAAATAAGTGACTTCGGTACCTTCTATAAATTCAACCAGGTAATTGGCGAGGTCTTTGGCATTATGTTCGAAATGCGCCACTTTTCCGAGCTTTTTCTTGATGAGTCTACGGGTTTTGCGCCCCACACAAAAGATGTTTTCAAAATCAAGTTCTTCTTTGGGGCAACTGGTAAGTACCGATTCTACAGCATTCTTACTCGTAAAAACAACGTTTTTGTGTGTTTTTTTGAGAATAACGGGAGATATACGGTTCGGGCTGATTTTTATAAAATCATCGGATGCCGCAGTAATGGACGAATGGAATTGTTGTTGTTGCGCGGGGCTCAGTTTTTTGGTCGAAAATATATCAATGGTATTCCCAACACTTGCCTGTTCGCTCATTAAACGTTTACCGCCCCTTGCAAGTATGCTTTTGGCGCAGTCGACCCCTAGATTCTTATGCTTTCCCAATGCCGCGGTCAAATTGGCCTCAATTTTTTTGGTGCCGTTGACGTTGAGCAGTATGCCTTTTAGGGTTACGATATTCTCTTTGTCGATGTAGGCCAATGCACCGATGGGTGCGCTGCAGCCACCTTCCAGTTCCCTTAAAAATTCACGCTCCAACGTCACACAGGTATCCGTTTCTTCATGGTTTAATTGGGCACATGCCTCTCGAACTTCCTCGTCATTTTCCATGGCGACCACCATCACGGCGCCTTGTGCCGGAGCGGGTAACATCCAAGTAAGGCCGATGGTATTTTCCGGCTCTAGACCGATACGTTCCAGCCCTGCTGCCGCAAAAATTGCCCCGTTCCAACTATTGGTATTCAATTTTTCCAGTCTGCTGTTCATGTTGCCACGAAGATCCACTATGGTATGTGTGGGATAACGGTTAAGCCATTGGGCCTGCCTACGTAAACTACCGGTCGCAATGGTTCCTTCCTTTTGGCCTAAAAACTCTTCGTTGTCCTTAAACGCAAGGATATCCATATAGTTCCCACGTTTTAAAACGGCCGCCTGTACAATCCCTTTCGGGAGGGCCGTAGGTACGTCTTTCATCGAGTGTACGGCAATATCAACCTCACCGTTCAGCATGGCCACATCCAAGGTTTTGGTAAAAATACCGGTGATGCCCAGTTCATATAATGGTTTGTCGAGAATGAGGTCTCCGGTAGATTTTATGGCAACAATCTTGGTTTTGTAGCCAAGTGCGTTCAGTTGGTCTTTTACGGTATTGGCCTGCCATAGTGCCAATTCACTATCGCGGGTGCCTATGCGGATGGTTCTGTTCATTTCTGCTCCAATTCTAATTGGAATACTTTTTGGATCAGTTCTAGACTGGAATCGGAATCGACCGTATCGTCTTTCAAATGATTGGCGAACTGTTTCGTTATTTTTTGAATAATTCGATCAGAGATCATATCGGCCTGGTCTGCATTGAAACCGACCGTTTTCTTGGACTGATAGTCCATCTCCTCATCTTTAATGGTTTTTAATTTTTTCTTCAAAGCTTTAATGACCGGTGCGAATTTCCTAGTTTCTAACCACTGCACGAAATCTTGCATAATTTCGGCATTGATGGCCTCCGCTTTAGGAATGAACTTTTTTCTTTTTTCTAAGGTTTCATCTGTCATTTGCGATAAATGATCTAAATGAATGACCGTTACATGATCTATTTCCGCTACGGCATCATCTACATTTTTAGGTACCGATAGGTCTAAAATGAGCAAAGGCTTTTTGGTATAGATCAGTTCTTTGGTAATGGTGGGTTTTTGTGCACCGGTCGCCACGACCAATACGTCGGCTTTTCGAATCTCCGGCTGAAGGTCTCCGTAATCCTTGACCATTAAATTGAATTTGCCGGCAATTCGTTCTGCCTTCCCTTTGGTTCGGTTGATCAACGTGATGTGCGGATTCTTGGTATGCTTGATCAAGTTTTCGCAGGTATTCCGCCCTATTTTACCGGTCCCGAAAAGAAGAATGTTCTTTTCGGAAATATCGGAAACGTTTTTCAAAATATATTGAACCGAGGCAAAAGCCACCGAGGTGGCCCCAGAAGATATCTCGGTCTCATTTTTAATGCGTTTACTGGCCTGTATGATGGTATTGCACAAGCGTTCCAAAAAAGGATTCGCAATACCGACTTCTTTCGAACGCTTAAAACTTTGACGCAGCTGGCTAATGATTTCGAAATCACCTAAAATTTGACTGTCAAGACCCGTACCCACGCGAAACAGGTGATTTATGGCCTCGTTGTTCTTGTACACATACGCTACCTCCTGAAAAGCCTCTACGGTACCATTGGAATGGTCGCAAAGTAGTTTGATGAGTTGAAAAGGGTGCTGGGCAAAACCATGTAGTTCGGTACGATTGCAGGTAGAGGTGGCCAAAAGCCCGTCGATGCCTTGCTCCTTCGCTTGTACCAATAGCTTTTTTACGGCGACCTCGTCCAAACTAAATTTACCACGGGTTTCGGCATCGGCCTTTTTATAATTTAGGCCAATCGTGTAAAAGGAATTATGTTTAGAAATGTGATAGTCCTTCATAAAGCGGTACAAAAGTATACCCATCCCTTAAATTAAAATAACGCTAGCGGTACAATTAGTATCGACTGCCGTTTTTTTAGACTTAATTATGCATATATCAGATGAAATCCTATATTTTTATAGTCCTAACAACGGAAAAAATGATTTTTATTTAGATGCTTTCTAAATAAGATTAAAATAATTTAAATTCATATCATTGGAAAATAACGCTCAAGGGTCTTTTGATGAAGTGCTCATCGAAGACGGATTTTACGTATTGAAATTTCAAAATGAAGGGGAACTCGATACCCAGTATACCCGGGAAATAAACAAAAGGTATATTCAATTTCATTTTTGTCTGAAAGGAACGAGCACATTTACCTTTAATCAAGGCAATTATGAGTTGAATGTGGCTGAGGAGAATTCATTGTTGTTGTACAATACGCAGTTGGATCTGCCTTTGAATTTAAAATTGTCGGCGAAATCCTCTTTGGTGTCCGTGGTCATGACCCTTCGAAAATTTCACTCTTTGTTCACCACCGAGGCGAATTACATCCCTTTTTTAAGTACCGACGATACGGAGAAGAAATATTATTCCCAAGAGCCTTTTTCCCCTTCCATATCGGTCATATTGAGCCAAATCATCAATTACAATCTTCATCCATCGATTAAAGCATTGTATGTAAAGGGTAAAATATATGAGCTCATCGCGCTGTATTTCAACAAAAGCCCCAATGCGGATATTGAACAATGCCCCTATTTGGCCGATGAGGAAAACGTAAAGAAAATAAGGAAAGCCAAAGAGATTATTCTGGCCAATATGGCCGAGCCCCCAACCTTACCTGAACTGGCAGCTGAAATAGGATTAAGCTTAAAGCGTCTTAAAGAAGGGTTTAAACAGATTTATGGCGATTCTGTGTATAGTTTCCTATTCGACTACAAGATGGATTATGCCAAACGGTTATTGGAAACGGGACAATATAACGTCAATGAAATCGGACTCAAAATCGGCTACAGTACGGCCAGTCATTTTATTACCGCCTTTAAGAAAAAATACAATACGACCCCAAAGAAGTATCT